>CAZBEI010000031.1:0-15376 GCA_964490895.1 uncultured Bdellovibrio sp.
AATCGTAAAGACATCCCTCCCCGTTCACCTCTACCAATGTGATCAAGTGGCCCTGCTTCAGGTTCTAGCCAATGCATTTGTGTTCTTAGTTCAGGCTTGGCTAATTTTTTAGCCATTGGCAATCCTGCTGCAAAGCCGAGAAACAACCCATCGGAGGCTGCAGATTCGAGATACGCCTGGCCTCTCTCTCGAGCTTCGATAGCATGATGCAAACCTACACCTGTCGAAACAAAAGCTGAGAGCTGTTGTTCGTATTCTTTTTTAGCTTCACTCAATTGATAAGAACTATAAATTCCATCTGCTGCAAAACTCGTAAATGCTACTTGACCTAAAAGTGCAGCACCAGGAAGTGAAATTGCTCCACTGGCCAGTGCAGCAATCCCAAGTCCCACTGTCCCCAATTGTATGAAATCATCTAATAATTTCTGATTTCGGATCTCTCCTTCGACTTTCTCTACGATTTCATGGACTTTTTCTTGATCTTCTACCGTACTCAATAGGGCAAGGCTTCTCTCTGGATTGAGTTTGAGATTCAATAAAATATTTTCTGTCTGATTTCTCTTAACATGGAGTTCCTGAACGATCTTAGCAATCTGATCGAACTCTGATTTTACAGAATCGTACGCTTCATCACTTGTTACATTGTCTCTGTGTTTTAAGTGTTGAATAAAATACTTTGCCTTTACTCCATTTTTTTCGGAGTACTCTTTTTGAAATTGTTGAAACAACCGCATTCTCTCACTCGCATTGAGTTGGGAAAATTTTAAAACTTCATCATGACCTACTAAAATTTGATAAAAATTTTTATAATCTGAAAAATTTTGATCTGCAGTAAAAACTGGGCACATCTCTGAAAATAAGGCTTCTTTGGGAAAATTGAAATGAGCAAGGAGTTTGGCCGTTTGATTCTTAAAAACAATTTTTAACCCACTGCGATATTTTTTTAAAGCTTGAAATGACCAAGGAGCTACACATAGATGATTATCTAATTCGTTGGGTCCTCGAGTAAACTGAATAAAATCAATATTCTCCAAATCTTTATTTAACTCTAAAGCGGCTTGATTGATCTCATCTGCTGTTTCTTTGAAATCCTTTCTACGCTCTTCATTTTGTTCGAGTTCTTCGAGATAATGATTTCCAAAACTTTGGAGTTCATCTTGAAATTCTGGGTCACAAATTTGATTTTCTTTGTCGTCTTCACAAAGTCCATGAGTCACAGTTGCGACAAGTTGATTTAATTCAAAGTGGGTGTCTTTATATGAAAAATAAAGATAGGACTTTAGAAAATCTCTGACATTGCTCTTATAAACTTCTACTTGTGCTTGAGACAAAGAAATTTTCTGTGGCTCAAGTTTTTCTAAAATAGCTTCAAGTTCATGATTTTTTTCTTCAAACTGAGAAACTAGCTCAGCGACTGAAAAATCAACACTCCTACAGTCACTTGCAAAGAGCGAGGATTGTCCGATGATAAAAAGACAACACAGGAGTAACGCGTTTCTAATTAAGTTTTCGCTTTTTTTCCAATGCAAATGTTCTGTCCTTCTCTCTAATAATTTTTATCTAAAAACCTTCCTAGCTTTAAGCTTTAGAGATGCAAAGGGCATGCCATAAAAAGAGCTACAATACAAAAAAAAAATCATTAAAATTAGCAAGTTATGTGTACAAACACCAGCCCGAATCCTGCATGAGTGACTAAAGAGTAGACAGTATTTTTGCTGAGTGTATAAAAAACGTTGTTTTTGCGGAATAATTTGAGGATTTTTGATTTATGTTACCTTTTTATCTTGTGTCAAAGGCTTATTCAGGATTTTGCAGTCATTTCTTGTTTTGATCAAAATTCTCATCTAAAATAAAGTCTGATGCAGTTACAGCACTCAGTCAGTCTTTGTTTCATTTTCAGTCTTTTGTCACTGCACTCTCAAGCTCAGGACGCTGCACAAGACGAAATCAAGGCAAATCTTGTCATCTTAAAACAATCGTCAGATTATAGTGATCGGAAAAAAGCCGTCAATAAACTAAAATCACTTCATATTCAAGACCCCGATGTTGCTATCGAGTTAGGTCATGCCTTAGATGTGGAGCGTGAGGATACGAATAAACATGAGGTGCTAGGTGTACTCGAATCCATGGGCGAAGCTGCCAAACCAGCAGCCGAACAGCTCCAAAAAATGGCCATTTTTGATCACTCTATTTTTGTCCGAAAACGGGCAGCAGGTATTTTGGGTAAGCTAGGCGAATCTGGAAAAAAAGCTGCGCTAGACTTTGCAAAAATTTTGACGGACAAATCTCAAGAAGATTTGCAAGTGTATGCCCTCGAAGCATTCGGAGCGATGGGAGAATCTAAAAAGGGAGCCATTTCGTTTTTAGAAAAAGCTGTTTCTGAAGCAGCACCAGAGCAAAAACAAGTTCTTGCTTTGGCTTTGGCACAGACAGGACAACAGCCTTCTCAAGCTCTTGTCCAAGAGCTCAATCAAATGCTTTCATCAAAATGGCTGTGGCTGAGTGAACAGGCGATCAGTGCAATTGGGAGTTTAGGCGAATTTTCTAGGCCTTTTCATTCAAAACTTCTTGAGATGGCATTAAAGAATCCGGATACACATACCAACTCGAAAGTGATGGAATCCCTTTGGAGGATAAATATCCTCACTCCAGAAATCAGGGCTCAGATTTTAGCTGGCTTGCGGAGCAGGGACAAAAAAATAAATCGGTCTACCTTACGGCTTGTTAAAGTGATGGCAGGAAAATTAAAGGGTGACCCAGAGCTTAGCAAAAAAATCACTCAGGAACTATTTCGTTTGACACTCGAAACTCAAGAGGAGTCTATCTTGGATGATCTGGCCGCTGCTTTTTCGAACCTTGTAAATCAATCAGAGCAGGTCTTGCATCTCTTGGTGCAGGCACAGAATCCAAAACTGAACTCTGAGTATCGCTGTAAAATGCTTAGCTTATTGATGACTTTTCATGAGCAAATGGAGCAAGTTGCTCCTGCCCTGGCCAGCCTGGCTCTTTATGACAAAAATCGTAGTGTTCGTGAAAAAGCCCATGATTTTTTTTATAAAATGGAGGCCACCCGGCTATCTGATGAAGATGGCGTTAAAATTTTCGTAATGAATAAAAAAAATCTCCCTATTCTTGCTCAAGCACTAAAGAGTGAAAACTGGGAGATCCGATTACGCGCATTAAATATTTCTTGGGATTATACTTTTTCAGAAGATGAAATCAAAGACCTCCTGATTCCTCTTCTAAAAGACAAAAAAGCTTCTATTCGAGATACTGTTGTTTTGGTGCTTGGGAAAAAATTTAAAAGCGCAGATTGCATTCCTCTTCTTACTACTGCTCTTCACGATCCCTATCCTGATGTGAGAGCAAATGCTGCTGTAGCACTGGCCAGTTTGTATAGAAACAAAATTTCTTTGGTCAAAGAAGTTGTTCCAGAGTTAGTCCATGCTCTGGATGATTCTTACGATAAAGTGCGCGAATCGGTTGTCTGTGCGATAAGTACTATTGGAGATGAGGGCGGTTTGTCTGCTCCAAAGATAGTAAAAATGGCTATGGATGCTAAAGACCTTTCTCCTAGAATGGTAGCTATAGGGGCTCTTGCAAGGTTAGGGGATTCTGCAAAATCTGTTCTTCCCCATTTGTTTTTGGATTTACAGTCTTCTTACAGAGAGAGGAGAGAACGTGCAGTCCAGGTCCTTTCGTCCATGAAGAATCTCTCAGAGAATATTTTGGGACATGTTATTGGCCTGCTCATGGATCCAAAAATATCGACAAATGTTCGTTCTGCTGCAAGACAAGTTTTAGAAGAACACCTCGGCGGAAAGAGAGAGGAGATCTCTGAAGTCAATAAATTACTAAAATCTGCACTACAGAATGCCTCTACTCAAAATAAAAATCTCTGCGAAATCTTATGTGGTCTTGTAGAAAAGAGAACACTATGGGATCAAAATGATTCTGTACCCGCTTGGTCTTCTCTGAGTACAGTGCCATGGAAGGGCGCTTTGCTGTCACTAGAGGCTCTTTTTCTGGTACAGGCGGCCCCCTATTGCGAAAAAATAAGAGACCTTGTTTCAGAAATAAAATCCAATCTTTTGCAGGCCTCAAAAGAATGTTCTACTGACTTTAAGTCGCAGTATTTTCCTGAGATTAGAACATTGTATCGAAACTTACTGCTGATGTTGCAACCAGGTTCTGCTATCCCATGGTCGAGCGCAGAGATTTATGCTAAGATTTTTTATCTACAATTACAAAGATCGATGCAATTGCCAAAAATAGAAATTGAGAAAACAGAGCACTCACTTGAGAAAGATTTGGAAAACTATAAGGATAAAATAAGAGGAAAACAAGGTGGAAGTGCGTTTAACACCTTTGCCCTTTCGGCTGCTCTGATTGCAGACCCAACTCCCCCAGATGCCGCTTTGGAGGCATTGAGGCAGGTTTATCCTGGATTGCAAGACCCCATGGACATTCCCTATCATGTCAGTTTAGGTTTGGTAAATTCAAAAAATATGGAGGGTGCAAATGGCAGAGCAGTTCTTTTTTACCTCGCTCTTTTGACCAAAGATCGCTCTAGTCCTGTTGATTATCGAAAGCATTTGATAGATGCCCTTAAGTTTTATGATCAGCAAATGCCTCGCTTGATGGCCCATGTTCTTTTGACAGGGTTCCATCAATATACAGACGCAAACAATGCGCCTTATTATTTTTATGCCTCTATCCCCTATGTTACTGCTGCAATCCAGATGTTAAGTAAAAATGCCACAGGAGATGAGCTAAAGGAGTTAGAAAAAATGAGAGAAAGTATTACAAAACAGCTCTTATTTTTTCTAACAGAGGACGGCACCTTTGTCCCTGAATCTGCAGCTGAGGGGGACTATCAATCCTCGCCTGCATACGTAAATCCCTTGGCGGGCTTAGCGCTTTTGCCACTTTTACAGGACTCTTGCAATGGCACTCCTGCTGGGTCTTTAGGCATTCTTGGAGGTGAGTGAGCCTACACCGCAAGCCTCTGTGCGAGCTCCAAAACACCACTGGAGACCATCTTGATTTTCCCTACTATTTTTGTAAACGGCACTAACGCTACACGGTTGTCTTGCACGCCCACCATAGCTCCTGATTTTCCGGCAAGCAAATAAGCGACCGCAGAGGCTCCCAGCACTGAAGCCAAATACCGATCCAGGGCAGTGGGAGTGCCTCCCCGCTGTGTGTGCCCTAAAATACAAACCCGTGGATTAAACCCACGCCTTGTTAAATCTTCTGCAATTTTTTGAGAAAGCCCAGCTTTTTTACCTTCGGCCACTACAATGATGCTGCTTGTTTTGCCTCTTTTTATGCCGCGTAAAATAGTCGTGCAGATTTTATCGGTCGAAGTTTTTTTCCCAGGGAGCAAAACCGTTTCCGCTCCGCCTCCAATTCCTGTTTCGAGTGCAATAAACCCACTGCTACGCCCCATGACCTCGACTAAAAAAAGTCGGTCGTGAGAACTTGCTGTGTCTCTAATGCGATCGATGGCCTGTAGGGCTGTATTGACTGCGGTGTCAAATCCGATCGAATTTTCTGAAAAAGGGATATCATTGTCAATCGTGCCTGGCACGCCAATGACAGGAAATCCTGTCTCTTTTTCTAAAGCATATGCCCCTGCAAATGAGCCGTCACCCCCGATGACAATAAGGGCTTGGATAGAGGCAGTTTTTAGGATTTCGGCGGCTTTTTCCCGGACTTCTTTTTTAAAAAAAGCTTCGCAGCGATCAGTCTTTAAAACCGTGCCTCCCCTTTGGATGATATTGGCGACACTGGAGGCATTCATGGGGATGATTTGTTTTTCTAAGAGCCCGCTATAGCCTTTCAGGATTCCATGCACCTCTATTTTTTGAGAGATCCCATAGCGTACAATGGCTCGGATCGCGGCATTCATCCCGGGTGCGTCTCCACCACTGGTGAGAACGCCAATAGATTTTATTTTTCTGATATTTTTTAAAGCTGGAACTTCTAACATAAAAGGCTTTTTCCTGTGACTTCTTGGGGTATGGGCAAATGCATGAGTTCACAAAGCGTCGGCATGATGTCTGCCAATGTGCCATCTCGGAGGGCCTTGCGAGTATTTTGAGGGGCAATCGCAGATTGAGGAGCAATCGAAATCAGTGGCACAGGATTTAAGGTGTGTTGAGTGTGGATTTGTCCATTTTGATCTCGCATTTCTTCAGCATTTCCATGATCAGCGGTGAGCAAGACATGGAGGCCATTTTTTTCTGCTTTCCCAATGACTTTTTCCAGACAAGTATCGAGTGCTTCCATAGATTTGACTGCGGCCTCGTAATTGCCCGTGTGTCCAACCATGTCTGCGTTTGCAAAGTTCATGAGGATAAAAGAATAAGCTTGAGATTCAATACGTTTTACAGCTTCGTCGGCAATTCCAAAAGCACTCATCTCTGGTTTTAAATCATAGGTCGGGACTTCTTTAGGAGAGGAGACGAGGACTCGGTCTTCGTATTGAAACGGTTTTTCTCTCCCTCCATTAAAAAAGAAAGTGACATGGGCGTATTTTTCAGTTTCTGCAATTCGAAATTGCTTGAGGCTTTTTTTTTCCAGCCATTCTCCAAAGACAGGACTAATATTTTGGGGCTGGAAAAGTGCAGGCAGCGAAAAATTTTTATTATAAACAGTCATTCCGGCAAAAGTTAAAAGCGTTGGATATTTTTTTCGATCAAAGTGGGTCCATTCTTTCGAAGTCAAAGCTTCCGTGATTTCTCGGGCCCGATCGGCGCGGAAATTAAAAAATAAAAGAGCGTCTCCATCGTGGATGCTGGCGTTTTTTTTAAATAAAACAGGTTCCACAAACTCATCTGTTTTACCTAAAGCGTAAGATTTTTCTAAAACTGAAACGGGGTCTGCGTTTTCGAGTGCGGGCACCTGCCCTGTCAAACTGAGGTAGGCTTTTTCGACTCTTTCCCAGCGCTTGTCTCTATCCATAGCCCAGTAGCGTCCGCAAAGTGTGGCGATTTTAGCTCCGTGGCTAAAGGCAGGATGTTTGAGGAGGTCTTTTAGGTAATGGACGCCAGAAGTGGGGGGAGTGTCTCGTCCATCTAAAAAAGCATGGACACTGATTTTAGGAACTCCCATTTTTAAGCAAAAATCCAATAGCGCTTTGAGGTGGTCAGTGTGGCTATGGACTCCCGCATCTGAGAGCAGTCCCATCAAATGGAGGGTGCCTGGAGTTGCGAGTGTTTTTTTCAAAACCTCGTTTTTAAAAAAACTTCCGTCTACAATCGATTGAGAAATGCGGGTGAGGTCTTGATAGATGATTCGCCCTGCACCCATGGTCATGTGCCCAACTTCGGAGTTGCCCATGACCCGATCGGGTAAGCCCACCGCTTTTCCGTGGGTGATGAGTTGGGAGTGGGGATATTTTTTGAGCAAGTCTTTGTAAAAAGGCATGTTCGCGTTACTAATGGCATTAAAGGGGGAGTCTTTTCCAATTCCAAATCCATCTAAGATTAAAAGTAACGCACGCATTTTAAAAACTATTGCAAGAAATAATAAAATTTGCCAGTGATAAAAAGAATGCCTATTGCACTCTCGATTCGACCCCTTCGCGTTTTATTCTTCGAAGTCAACGTTCGCAAGTTTAGCTGTCAACTCCCCACTCCAGAATTGAAATGGAACAATCGCCTTCGCGCGGCTGCCGGAAGATTTACGCCCGTTCATTTTAGGAGAGGAAAAAAATATCCTTCGACGATCGAAATTTCTTCGTATCTTGTCCATCTCCCAAACAGCAAAGAGCTCATCAAAGACACCATGGCACATGAGATGATTCATTATCTGTTGTGGTGCAAAAACCGCCCTTATGGCCATACGCCTGAATTTCGTAGGATCATGAAAACAATGGGGGTCAGTCGCTACAATCCAGCTCCAGCTCCATCTCGGAGCCGCAATCGGTATATCTATGAGTGTCCAGGGTGCCGGGAAGAATATTTTCTCAAAAGAAAAATGAGGAGACAATTAGCCTGTGCAAAATGTTGTAAATCTTTTAGTCACGGAAAATTTCACCAAAAATTTAAGCTAAACTTTAAAAGAGATGCCAACTTAGACCCACGCACTCCTGGCCCAATCAAAAATGGCGTGTGTCAAGACTGACACATTTTTCATATAACCCAAGTCAAATGCTGACTCATAGCTCAAGTCAAATGCTTGACTAAATTAATCAAATAAGTTAATCTTATCGAATGATGCAAAGCGGCAAATACCCAAAACTAGTAGGAGAGTTTATAAGGCAAAAAAGGCAGGCCTTGGGATTTTCTCAACGAGAGCTTGGGCTTTTGTTTAGTCCTGCTGTAACCACTCAATTTGTCTCAAATGTAGAAAGAGGGGTGACTCCACTTCCACCTAGCCATGTTCCTCTTTTGACAAAGGCACTCCAAGTTTCTGAAGAAGAAGTGATGGCCTTATTGGAAAAAGAGTACGCCATTAAGCTTTCTTCGCGTTTAGGAAAAGATGGAAAGATGACAGGATCACCTTCGGACCATGAATTTATACAAAGATTTTATCAGGTTTACGCACGTGCTCCCTCAGTGGAGAGAGCCTTGATAGAAGGCCTCATCAATGAATTTATCAAAAAAAATATTAACGCACAGGGGCAGGCTGGCGAAAACAAAACATGATATACAGCTCTCATGCGCACGTTCCCGACAGCCAAGCATGGATTTATTAAAAGCTTCGATGGAACCAAACTTTTTTACAGCGTGGATGGATCAGGAGTGCCTCTTGTTTTTTGTTATGGTTTAGTTTGTTCAAGTCTTCACTGGAGTTATCAAATTGAATATTTTAGAAAAAATTTTAAAACCATTTGGTTTGATTATCGAGGACATCAAAATTCAGAAAAACCTTCAAATTTAAAGAGTGTCAGCTTAGAAAATCTCGCCAAGGACCTTAAAATTCTTTTAGAGGAACTCAATATTTCAAAAGCCGTGTTTTTAGGCCACAGCATGGGAGTCAATGTTGTTTTAGAGTTTTACAAGTGTTTTCCAGATCAAGTCATGGGCTTGGTTCTGGCCAATGGAACTCCCCAGGGACCTCTCGAGACTTTGTTTTCTAAGAATTTGTTGCAGGGAAGTTACAAAATTTTTTGCCGGATTTATAAAAAATTTCCAACCTTGGCAGCGCACCTTTGGAAGCTCCAAGAAAAAAACCCACTTTTTAAAAAACTGGTCAAAAAACATGGATTCAACCCTTCGCTCACCTCGCCGGAAGCGATTGAAATTTTTTGTCATCAAATTTTTAGAGTTGATTTTAAAATCCTGATGGAGCTCATAAAAAATTACGAAGCCTATGGCTCAACAAGTTGGCTGCACACGATTGCGGTTCCCACTTTGATTTTAGCGGGTGAAAATGACAAGGTCATCCCAAAAAAGCAGCAAGAACTCATGCATCAGCTCATCCCAGAAAGTACTTTAGAGGTGATCCAACATGGGAGCCATTGCCCTCAAATGGATTTGCCTGAATTAGTGAATTTGAAAATCGAAAATTTTATAAAGAAACTTTCCAGTCCGACCAAGGGAATCTCCAATCAATCCATTCCGAAATATCAATCCCCTGTTCTTTCAGAAGCAATTTGAGAGGTCCCATACAAAGCAACCCGTGACATTTTCCACTCCCTACATGGATTGCTGATAAAAGTGTGTCCAGGGATTGGATTTGTCGGTAGCGAATTTTTTCTAAAACCTCCTCTTTAGAAAGGTTTAAACAAGGACAAAGCACACTGGGATTGAGTTCTTTTTCTTGCAGTGTCCTGATGTGCATTCCAGGATGAGTTTTAGTTTGGCAAGCTAGTTTTTTGGTTCCATCAACCAAAAGTGCGCAATGGCCACAGCTACCATCTGAGCAAAACAGAGGATCAAGGCTTCGATGTCGATTAGTTTCAAAAAGCGCTAAGAGGACTGGAATTTCATTTCTCACAAGTCTTTTTTCGCCGTTTAAGAGAATTTCTGTTTTTTCGTCAACAAAATCAGAAGGTAAAAGAGTTGCCATTTTTTGTAGTGCAGATGCTTTTCGGACACCTCTGGCTTCCCAAACGAGATGAGTTGGAATTTCTACCTTTACCAATTGAATGCCCAAGTGATCTTGTGTAAATAAGACTCTTCCTGAGCCCAATGTTTCTCCTTTGCGATTGAGGAGTGTGGCAAATTCCCCTGTTTTAAAGGCAATAGCTCCTTTCCATGGCAAAGTGAGTTCGGAAGTCGAATCCTCTTTTTTTTCATGAATCATAACAATGGAGTCACTCGGGCAGTGCGCCAAGCAAATTCCACAGGCCGTGCATTTTGCTTCGTTTAATATTTTTTGGTTCTTGGGACCCAGGCTCAGTGCGGTTTCTGGGCAAGATTTTTCGCAGAGATTGCAAGGGATGTCTTCGAAACACTCGATTGAGGCCACGGATCTTAGGTGAAAAGCATTTTGCGGAACTCCCGGAAAATTTTGAATACCTTTTGCATCTAATTTAGAAATCCATTTTCCTTGATAGGTGGGAGAAAAAGGATGGTCAAAGTGAGCGTGTGCTTTTTTGAGGGCTAATTTTGCTTTTTTGTAAAATTTTTGAATTTTTATCCTTCCAGGTTCACGGGTGAGAGCTTTCGAAATTTTAGCTGCAAGCAATTTGGCTCTCTCTTCTTCCAAAACCCAGCCTTCAAAGTCTTCCTCTGGGGTGGAGAGAGCTGTTTGTTCTAATTCGTACAAAAAAGATCCCGGGGGATACTCTTTTATTCCAGTGTGTTTCATAAACGGGCCCGCAGAAATCACTTTGGCCGTTTCTATAATCCGCACTCCTTGGGCGCTTTTGACATAAAATTCCCAAAGGTGAGGGCTTTTTTGAATTAGTTTTTGAGGTTTGCCTTCTAAAATTTTCCCTCCCGAGATTTCAAATTTTCTTTTTTCAACTTCCCATCCCGCGTAGCGTTTTGCATCCCACTTGAGATAAGATTCAACACAGATCACCTCAGGCACTCCAAGATCTAAAAGCCAAGCCCCAAAACGAAGCCCCCGATTGCCTGTGCCTAAAATTACAATGGCAGGAAGCCAGGAAAGAAAGGGACTTTTTTTAAGTTTTTCTGCAGTGTGGAGTGGGATGAGGCCTCTGGAGTAGCATCCCACAAAAGGATAGGGTACCAGAGAAGGTGACGTGATTTTTACGATGGCTCGGCTTTGAATGCGATGAATTCTGTTCTGAAGGTCTTCTGCAAAGAGGAGCCCCCCCGTTTGAGGGAGTCCAATCACACCATGGACTCTGAGTTCTTTGCCTCCAAAAATTCCCACGCTGAGTCCCATTTCTGCACAAAAAGAGGATAAGGTGCGAACTCCTACAGAAGGCCAATGGTTTATGTTTGGACCAGAAGCCAAGGTGATGTCTAAACTTCCGTCACGTACATGCATGATTTCCAACCTGTTCTACAATGCGGGTGAGAGGTCCATCGCAACCGCCCACAATAAAAATAGGGTAGGGCAATCCTGAGATCAACCAACGCTGGGTTGTCAGAGAGTTTTCGTTCCATTCAAAAATAAAACGGGGTCTCATGGATCTCACTGTAAAAGATTCCCATCTTAAAAACTCTCCACAGAGACGAGAAAGAGATTGAAAGGATTCTGCTGTGAGTGGGTTGAGGTGTGTGCCTGGGGCTGGGTTTAGAAGAGCACCTGCTTTGAGCACAGACAAGTAATGAAGTCCGTCTTTATCTTTCGGAAACGCGCCCTCCACCTCTGCCCACACCAAGAGATCTTCGAAGGATCCAATGACTTCTCCAGCCAAAGGGTCTCTCGAGACTAAAGAGTATTCTTCCCAAAGTCTCACTCCTTGAGGGGGGATCAAAGGCATTTCTAGTTTTTTGGCCTGCGAAAAAATCCAATGCGAGAGTTTGGGAGTCCAAAAAATATGGGTTTCTTTTGTCTGTGTGGTTTGAGCTTTCCCTCTGGAGTAATAACGGATTCCTTCTGGAGTAAACTCAATTTGAGAGGCAGAAAAAATCATATTTTCCGAGCTCCCTTTTTCTCGAATAAATTCTAAAATTCCGTTACGGTATCTGGAGACATCGACTTCGGATACTTTTGGAAGGAGAATCGCTTTGCTTTCGATTGATTCTATTTTTGCATTATGTCCTGGAAATTTTCTGTAGGCCGTCAACTCCTCTAACATTCTGGGCTTGAGGTCTAAGTCAGAAGTCTCAACATAGAAGTCCTCCACGACCGACCAATTGGTTTTAGATTGGGGTGTTTGGAGCCAAATCCGCTCTCTTGTTCGGACATGTGGAGCAAGGGGGTCATGAAAGCCTTTTCTATCCAAGCTTTCAGGGGAGACTTCGATTGCACCCGGGAAAACAGGTCTTAAAATTTCTACTGTATTTTCTGGACTGAGAATTTTAAGTCGCTTTTTAGAAAACCTCTCCATGGGCCAAAGAGGGTCAAACGGGAGCTCTGAGTCTTCTTGAAAAAAATCCCAATCCGGATTGAGAAGAAGGATAGACCTTCCTTCGGTGAGGTAGTGAGACGCCGCAATGAGGGGGGCTATTCCGGTGCCTAAAAGGACAACATCACTATCGATGGGCATCCAGGAGGGCTCCCATCACCCTTTTCATAGCCGTATGGAGTTGGGCTTTTTTATATTCGCTGTGTGCACTTCGACCTTTCTCATTTTCTTCGGAACTCTTCTTGTCCATCACTTGCACTTCGTAAGGATAAAAAAAGCGGATCTCTCTCTGGACATATTTGAGATCAATTCGTTCTAAAACTTTCAGGAGGTCTGTGTTTTCTATAGTACCTGTTTTGACTTTGTTCTTCAGTTCTTTGAGGTCATTGTAGAGAGGATTTCTCAGCTTGATCAGTTGCCTAGAGGTAAATTGAATGGCTTGGTAAAACTCACTTGTATGGGGATTATTCAATAAAGATTGAGTTTTTTGCGTTCGATTTTCGAGTTCCTTTACAAGAGCGCCTTCGTCCATGTTCCCTTTTTCTACGGACATTAAGAGACGATTGACTTCATTGCGGAAGCCCTCAAGGTCAACCAGAGTATTTTTAGAGCGGCTTGGTTTAATATTAGGGGGCATGATGATCATTTTATCTTTGAGGTATTTGACGACTCTGAGAGCGTCTAGTTTTGTTTCGGTGATAAAACGAATTCCCACTCGGTCAAAAATATCCTCGGCTACATTTTCTGGTTTGTGGAGGAGTTTCAGTAGTGTCGAGTCTCGCGATTTTTTAGGTTTTGTTTCATATCCAACAAGCTTTACACCGAGAGAGTCTTCGGGTGTTTCGCCTAAGAAAAGTTGGCTATTTTGATCTCTGTGGATCACTTTGTAGTAGCGGTCAAAAATTTGCTGTTGGACATCTCCAAAATAAGTGATTCGCACGTCTTGATCAATGTGTGCAATGGTGTGCATTACTTTGAGGATGCTGCATGCCCAGTTTCTAAGCAAAGTGCCTGCATTACTTTGGGGTTCAGGAGATTGTGCGGGGTGACTAAAATTGGCCATGAGCAAAAGTTCGCGGATATCCGAAAGCTCAAGGATTTTTTTAGGGATTTCAAATTTCAACCCATCAGGATTCTCAGGTTGGAGAAAGTAACGGCGGATAAAATTAAGCGCTTCGTGAAAGTTGCCATAGGCCTCTGCTTTTTCAATTGGGTTTTCTAGGTCATAGCCATAGCTCGAAATAAAAAGATTTGCGTCATCCATGTCGGCGATCGCAAAGCCTTGATTGGTATCAATGGAGGACCTGCCCCCAATGATGATGTCTAGGACCTCCCACTGGAAGTCATATTTTTTTCGGAGTAGATCACCCCCACTTGTATCCATCTCAACCACAAGCTTAGTCAAATCGGTGGGGCACCACAAGGAGAAAGATGAGTTTGTAATGCGGTGGGTTATTTTCGAAAAAATAGGAATACGCTAACTAAGCTGTGTCACTTATTGTATGTTTGCCTTGTGTTAAAAGCTGATTTCTTTGATCAAATTTTAAAGCAGTATCACCATAAAAAATATCTTTTTTCAGATCCCCTCGAGTTTGCCTATCATTATAAGGACCCCTGGGATCAAGAGGCTGTGGCACTTGTTTCGGCTCTTCTTGCCTACGGAAATGTAAAACAAATTCGGCGTTCAATTGAGGGTGTTTTATCCCGGATTTCAGAGCTCTCTCCATCTCCCACCTTGTTTGTAAAAAACCTCAAAAGTGCCGCATTCGAAAAAAAGGCAGAACAGAAATTTTCCAATTTTACCCATCGGTTTAATGTAGGGAGAGACTTGATTGTTCTTTTCAAGCTTTTATCAAAAAGTTGGAGGGAGTACGGTTCTTTGGGAGGACATTTCTTATTAAAAATGACCCCTGATGATTTGACTATCGAAAATCCTTTGCATGAATTGATTCAGGATTGGAGAGGGTGGGCCGGAGTTCATGTAAAGTCTTCGTTTTCTTATCTTTTAACTTCGCCAAAAGATGGAAGTACTTGCAAGCGTTGGTGCATGCTACTTCGGTGGTTTGGGAGAAAAGACGAAGTGGACTTGGGACTTTGGACCCAGGAAATTTTATATACTGGGTATTCTGGGCTAGCGAGAACATTTCCCAAGGGAAAATTTCTCAAGTCTAGTCAACTCGTGATTCCATTGGACACTCATACGGGGAGGATTAGCCAGCGCTTGGGTTTAACACGGAGAAAATCCCTCAATTGGCTAGCCGCTCTAGAAGTTACGGAGGCATTAAAAAAATTTAATCGCGAGGATCCCGTAGTTTATGATTTCGCGCTTTCGAGGATGGGGATTTTGGGTTAATTCTCTACCCATGCAGCAACCTACCTATTTTTGCATGTAAACGTAAAAAACGGTAGTACTTATTAGCAGAGTGTGATGACCTGTTTTTAGTAGCAACTTTTCTTGGAGCATCTCGAGAAACAGTTTTGCGTAGCCATGTGCTGGTCGAAGCTCTGAGCTTATTCGAAAGCGTTGGATTGAGCCGTCCTCAGGTTGAGTATTATCATTCAGAAAAAAAATCTTACATTCCACTGGTTTTTAGTTGGAAAAACGAAAAAAAGACGCTCGCAATCCAAATTTCTGATCGAGAATCTCCCCGCGTTGGAGAGGTGCGAGCGCTCGAAAGTTTTCTCGCTAAATGCGGGGGTCACCTTCGTGGCCTTGTGCTCAATCAATCGACAAAAAGTTATACGGAGAACGGGATCGAGTTTCATCCTTTGAGGGGGTGAGGGTCTATCCAGCCTCATTCTAAGCGATGGACCCTGGTGGCCGCTTTTGGGATGATCTCGCTTGGTCTCGAATTGTGGAATGGGGGAGAGATCTTGTGGGTATTAAAAGATACTTCCAGAAAAACATCCAAGAGTTTCTTTATATTTTAT
>CAZBEI010000032.1:0-14585 GCA_964490895.1 uncultured Bdellovibrio sp.
GCCTGGCGAAGTAACTCAGGCTCAAAAACAGTTCTCAAGAAATGAAACATGGGTCCTCGAAAAAAAACGGCCTTATATTCCTGTTTCGATTCGTAACGAAGTATCAAAAAAATCTCAAGACCAATGCACCTACATTTCACCGATTACAAAAGAGAGATGTTCCGAGAAAAGATTTTTGCATGTAGAACACCGTGTGCCTTTTGCTAAAGGAGGAAGCTCGCGACTCGAAAATTTAACTTTGCTCTGTGCCACCCATAACTGCCTCAGCGCAGTAGAACAGTTTGGGCTGAAGAAAATGCAGTTGCATTTAAAATGAAAACGCTCATTTATCTTTCTCTTTCTTTTGTTTGGTCTTTTACAAACTGGATCCATCGCCTGATCTCAAAGCCCGAAACATTGGGAGTGAGAGTCGTGAGTGTGGGCAATATCCAAGCAGGGGGAGCTGGAAAAACCCCGCTCGTGGTCGAAATTGCACGCGAGGCTTTGGAGAGGGGACTTCGTCCTTGTATTTTAATCAGAGGCTACAAAAGTATATGGGAAAAGACGGGCGGTGTGCTTTTGCCACAAGCGAAGACTCCCTTTGTTTCGGAGTGTGGCGATGAAGCGGCCTTGCTCCATGAGCTTTTGCCCACGATCCCCATTGGGGTGGGAAGAAATCGAGTGGAGTCCTTTCGGAAAATAAAAGCGCTCTCGCCCGTTGATTTAGTGCTTTTGGACGATGGCTTCCAAAATCATCAAATCAAAAAAGATTTAGAGATCGTTGTGCTCACTTCGCAACGGCCTTACGAGAGAGTTTTTAGAGATTTTTTTTCGGCTTTAAAAAAAGCAGACCTCATTGTTTGGACTAAAGGCAAAAGGGAGCCTCCGGGGTGGGAGGTCCAAGTCAAATTTGAGTTACCCAACATTCAAAATCAAAAAAAAATGTCAACCGTGTCTCCAGAGCTCGCTTGCCAAAGTATTTTTTTAGTTACTGCAGTGGGCTCGCCAAGTTCCGTCTATGAGACTGTCCTCCAATCTGGCTACGAAATCAAAGAACACCTTGTGTTTCCAGATCATTACACTTATAAAAAAGAAGAAATTCTAAAAATCCTAGACCAGGCAAAAAAGCACAGCTGCGCAGTGGCCTTGACTGGAAAAGATTGGGTCAAGTGGAAAGAGCATGGGGTTTTGCTTACTCAAGTGATTGTTTTAGAGCCTAAAACTGTTTTCGTGAAAGGACGTAAACTCTGGAATCAAAAGCTTTGGGAAAAATCTTCTTAGCGGGGTTAAAATTTTTGGGTTGGGTTTATTATTACCAACCTTATTTTTTAAAAAAATCTTGGGGAAAATTACTCGGGTTTTTTTTGAGAGCTCTCAGACTCAGAGCCTCTGTCGTGCGTAAAAACTTGGATATTGCATTTCCAAAAGATCCTTTGATTAAAAATGATTTATTTAAAGCAGCTTATTTCCATTTGGCCACTCTTTTTTTCGAAGTCTTAATGCTTTTCGGGCCGTTGCCCTATTTTATTCGAAAAAAGGTGAGAGTCATTGGAATGGAAAACTGGAAAAAAATAACAGCTAAAGGACAAGGTGTTTTTTTTGTTTCAAGTCATGTGGGGAATTGGGAGATCATGGCAGCCATAGCTTACCATTATGAAATGGATCTCATGCTGGTGACAAAAAAGTTAAAACCCGCGTGGCTTCATCATGCTATCGAAGATGCGAGAGCTCGTCTCGGAGTAAAGGCAGCCTATGAGCCTAAGACGCTAAAAGATATTTTTGCACATCTTAAAAAGGGTGGGGCCGTGGGCTTCGTCTTAGATCAATACACAGGTCCTCCTGTGAGTGTTCGAGTTCCATTTTTTGGAGTGCCTGTAGGAACCAGCGCTGTTTTAGCAACTTTAGTGAAAAGAACAGGCGCTCCCGTGTTGCCCGTGGTCAATTATAGAGATGCAAAGGGTGGGCATGTCATTGAAATAGGGGCCCCACTTGAGTGGATCTCGCGAGAAAATATAGACACTGAGATAGTTGCAAATACCGCACATTATGTCTCTATTTTAGAAACCCATGTGCGAGCACATCCGGAACAATGGCTTTGGATTCACAACCGGTTTAAGGGAGATCTGTCCACTGAAATTGGGAAAAACTTCGGACGTAGACAATAAGAATAGGATCCCATAAAATGAGATGAAACTTGGATGGATCCAAAATGCAATGTGTCATTCTAGGCCTAGTCCTTATTTTATTGCAGCTCAGTTGTGCAGGCCCAAAGCTCAATAAAGAAGACATGGATGTTTTAAAACATAAGGAACTTTCTAAAGAACTTTTAGCTCAATTTGAAGTCAAAGAGTTTGAGCTAAAAAAACCACCTGTGGTGGAGCCTTCTCTAGCACCTGTTGTAAAAGTTGCCAAAAAATCGCAAAAAAAGAAAAAATCCCCATTGCCGACTCCCTCGGCTCTCGAAATTCCACCCATGCCTATGCCAAGTCCTCATTTTTTTATTCCCTCTCGGAGTCCTGTCAAAACCCCAATTTTTCCCTCCGAAAAGTTAGTTCTCGAAATTACTTATTTCGGAGTGTCGGCAGGAATTTTTACGCTCAAAGTTTTGCCCTATAAGAGTGTGCATGAGCGAAAGGTCTACCACATCCAGGGAAATGCAAAGAGTTCAAAACTCTTTAGCCTTTTTTACACATTAGACGATACAGTCGAAACTTTTTTAGACTATGATGGACTTTTTTCGCATCGATTTCACATCGTTTTAGATGAGACAAAACAGACGAGAGATTCTTTGGAGCTTTATGATTCGGAAGGGAAAAGAATGTTTTATTGGAATCGCTGGAATCATAAGACCAAGGGATACACAGAGATTAAAGATTTTTTTCCCATGGAGCCTTTTCCTCAAGATAGCCTTTCGGCTCTGTACTATTTGAGGACGCTTAAGTACCAAGAGGGTACGGTGATACGGTTTCCAGTGGCCTCTGAGGGTAAGTGTTGGGAGGCCGTGGTGACTTTAGAGCGAAAAGAGATGCTCAAAACCCCCTTGGGTCGCATCCCGACCCTCGTTTTAAAACTAGAGGCTCAATACCAGGGCATTTTACAAAAGCGAGGGGACAGTTTTTTATGGCTCTCCGATGACGAAAGGCGGATCCCGCTTCGCCTCGAAGCAAAGGTCAAAATCGGTACAGTGGTGGCTGCTCTGAAGGCGTATGAGCCTGGAGTAGCCCCCTAAAGGGCATTTCATTTTTTTGAAAACATCTCAATCTGTAGGGGTGTATGAGGTGGCAGACGAACTATAGTGGTTGAGTAAATCTCTAACATGCCTTCTGGGTTCACGTGTGAACCCGCAGCACCCGCAAAATCAGAATGTATGGGCTCGAATATTTTTGACGATAGAAACGTCAATGAGGGTAGAAGCGGAGTACCATTTTTAGACTGCTTAAGTTCACCTACCAAAAACAAATCTGCTATATTTTTTCCTTTGTTGAAGTTATTACGATTCCCATCTCCATTGCGGCCAAGGCCTAATAAAAATAAACGGTTTGTTTCACATTCTGTAATAAAATTAATGGACTGATAATTGGTCCGATTTTGAATAGACCAAGTATACTTTTTTTGTCCCCTCCCTAAATCTAGCCCGATCAAATCAAAGCCCCAGTCCCTGCTTGTTGCATTAGGGTCAGTAATGCTAGAAATATACAATCCTATTTTACTTAATTCTTGAAATCCCACCGCCATTACATATTTCTCGCTAAATGGACCAGACTGGATTTTAGCCACTGCAACTGCGCCAACATCAGAGAGATGTTCCTTTAAATCCACAGTAGCAATGGGTTTGAGGGGTAGTTTAGGAGAAAGTTCTTGGATCTGATAAATCGAAACTTGATTTGTAGGCACAAATACATACTGTCCGACAGCCTGGATACCATCCGTGTGTTCTTCTTTACTGTTCTGACCACGGCTATTATAATTTTGAAAAAGCAGTCCTAGTAAATCTACAACATGGAGATTAAATCCTATTGAAGTATCAGACTCTGATGTCCCCGCGATAAAAAAGCTTTCGGGTTGAGAAAGTTTAGTAATTCCTTGAAGATGGCCATTATTACAGTTTTGGATGTTTTCGCAAGTGTAGGTCTTTTCTCCAGCTACACTTTCCTTTACTGCTTGTTCAATATCCTTTAGAACTGCCACCTCTTTGGGAATGTCAGATAACTCTAAAAATTGCTTTTGGACTTGATCCGCACATTTGTTAAATTGGGTTTCTTTGGGTCCTGCAAATAAATATTCTGTGTTGATTAAAAATACTACCAAACAGATGAGCCAGTGATTGTGCTTTTTCAGGGTTCTCGCTCCATTTCTTGCCGCATTCTTTATCATCATCTAAGTAAATACGTCAAGATTATAGCAAAGTAGAGAACATTAAATATTAAATATTGATTTATTCTGAGTTTTTGTATATGAGCTCATGCATGAAGCAAGTCATATTTTTAGTGGGTTTTTCTCTGTTTTTTACACAGTCTTTAGTTGCCGGAGGTGTTAAGAGAAAACTAGAAAGTCTTTGCCTCAATTGCTCGGTAGAAATTTCGAGGGTTTTCGAGGATTATCAGGGAAAAGACTTACCAGGGCAAAAGGCTGTTTTGATCACTATTCCTCAATTGGGGGCACCCGGGAGTTTTACTCTAGGCAATCAATTAGCTTTCGAAAAATACTATAATCTTTTAGATCAATCGAAGGCAGGGAAGTCGCTGATCAATCGTTTATTGGCCAATCAAAGGGCATTATTAAAGAAGTTGAGTTTCTGTTTGTTCTATCATATCGCTGTCGAAAATTTAAATTCTAATGAGCCTCTTTGGGAAATAGAAGGCCGAGAGCCCCATGATCTTTACGGAGTTTTTCACTCCGATGGAGAGACTGCAGTCATCGCTCTGAACAACTACCAGGAATTTCAGGGTGGAGTTTATAGCTTTACCCATGAGCTCTTTCATCTTTTAGATGGGCACCCGTGGAGTCAGAGGGTTTTCGATGATTCAGCACCTTTATTGGAAAGAGTGGGAGTAGAAATGAGAGCGGTTTTGGCAGAAATGGCTCTTTATCAGGAGTTTAAATCTCAAGAAATTTTCCCCAACAGAGATGTTTTCGAAAAAAATAGTTTCCATGAAAAATATCTGAAAGGGGAAAAAATTGACTCTGAAAAGTTATTTGATTATACGCTAGAGTCCCTTTATCCAACAAAGGAATTAAAGTTTGTGTCTCTGGAGGGTTTGACGACGAGTTATCTTTTGTACCATCTGTTATCCGAAAAGTCAGACGGAAAATTTCCATACGAACAAATCAGATACACACAGGACTCAAAGCAAATCCAAGCCGTATATAAAGAAAACACAGATTTACAGCGCAAAATAAAATCAGAGTTAGCAAACTCTGGTGGTCTAAAAAAATGGATGGAAACAAGCGGTGTTTCAGATCTTTCTCAATTAAGAGACACAGGTTTTAACGTAGGCGGTGGGCCTAAATCTCGAAACGGCGGGGACAAGCCCAGGCACTAACCCTGTTTTTGCTCGCCATTTAGTGTTAAGAATATGACAAGATGGCCAACATCCTCGTTCGCTCCCCCAATTGGATTGGAGATCAGATTTTAGCCTATCCCTTTTTTTATGCGTTAAGGCAAAGTCATCCCGATGCTTTTATCGCCAGTGTCTGTGTGGAGTGGGTCAAAGATTTACAGTATAAAAACCTAGTGGATGAGGTCTTTGTTTTACCGCGCGCTTTTCAAAACACTGTATTAGAAAAATTTAAAATTTTAGAAGAGGGAGCTCGAAAATTAAGAGCCCTCAAAAAATGGGACTTAGCGATTTCTCTGCCGAACTCACTCTCATCACAGTGGCTTCTGTATCGTTCCCAAGCAAGAGTAAAAAGAGTTTATGGAGGAGAGGAGAAAAGCCTTCACCGTGCTCAAGCTTATCTCAACCTTGTGTTGAGCTTTCAATCAGAGACCGAAAGTTTAGAGTCCATCCTAAAAAATGACTTTGATCCTTCGAAGGAGTGGCCCGAGGTAGAACCCCTTGAGCCGGTGGGAGACCCGTATTGGGTTTTAGCTCCGGGCTCGCGGGCCCAATCTAGAACTTGGCCCATCGACTCCTTTCTAGAGTTAGCACGGAAAATTTATCAAGAGACAAAATGGAAAGGTTTGGTGGTTGGAGGGTTAAAGGAGATTCCTTTGGCAGAGTATTTAGTAAAAAATGCGCCTGCTTTTTTGTCTGATTGGACTTCGCAGGGGTCTGCAGCGTCATTATGGAAAATTTTTAAAAATGCTAAATTTACAGTCTCCAATGACTCAGGTTTGGCTCATTTGGCTTCTCTTTGTGGTTCTTTTGTCCAAGTGGTTTGGGGAGCTGGAAATCCAGAGCATACCCGCCCCCTGGGTCCAGGGAGGGTTCAAATTTTTACTCAGCCTGTAGATTGTTGGCCCTGCGAAAAAAATGATTGCCAAAAAAAGGGGCCTCTGAAATTACTGTGTCTCAAGGAAAGTAAGGCTCAGGACGTTTGGGAGGAGATCAGCCGTGGGCTTAGCGACTGAAAGTTTTCGTCCTCTGATGATTTGTCTATCACATGCTTGGGGTGGACTTGAGCAGGTGGCGGCTACAGATGCCTTAGAACTCGGGTCTTTGGGGTACCCTGTTTCGTTTTTATGCCTGGAGGGCAGCCCCATCCATGAATTTTTGGTGCATCGAAAAGAGTTGAGGGTTTTGCCACTTCCTTTTAGGCCCAGAAATACTTTTGATTTACAGATGAGGCAAGAGCTCCTTCGATACTTTCACGAAGGCATTAATTTTATCCACACTCATCAGACTTCACTTTTAGGGTCAATTATTCCTTGGCTTTGGGGTTACCCGCATATTCCGATTTTTGCCACTCGACATATTTTATGCGATCACTCCAAGAGGGATTTTTTTCACCAACTTCTTTACAGACGATTGGATTTGATGATTGTGGTGAGTCAAAGTATTCGGCAAAATATCCTGCTCACTCATCCGCTCAAAGAATCTAAAGTAAAGGCCATCAACTTAGGTTTAGATTACAACCGTTTTGATCCTGAACAAGTCAATCCCAAAGAGCAGCGTATAAAATGGGGTGCTAAGGAAAATACCCTCCTCATTGGTTTAGTGGGAAGGATTGATCCCGCAAAAGGACAAGCCACTTTTATTAAAGCGGCAGCGGGCCTCCTAAAAAATTTAAAATATGATAACATCGGTGGCAGCGAAGATCTCAAGTTTGTGATTGTGGGCGAAGAAACCCTGGGGCGGACCAAAGGATACTTGGGAGATCTCAAGGAAATGGTTTCACAGTTTGGGATTTCGTCTTCTTTTGTATTTGCAGGTTATCAAAAAAATATTCCTGAGGTGATGAGCTCCTTTGATCTTTTGGTGATGCCTTCGCGGCAAGAAGCATTTGGACTAGTGGCCATAGAGGCTATGGCTATGGAATGTCCCATTGTGATTTCCTCAGGTGGAAGTGCTGGGGAAATCGTTGGTCAAAACGAAGAATTTGGTCTTTTAGTAAAAGCAGAAGACCCGTTTGATCTTCAAAAAAAACTCCGATATCTCCTTGATAATCCAATGGAAAGAGTTCGGATGGGACGCCGCGCAAGAGAACATGTCATTGAGTGCTACGACCAAAAAATTCGTCTCGAAAGGCATTTAGAGGTTTACGACTGGGCTTTGAGCAAAAGAGACAGAGTTTAGGGTCATAGTTTAAAGCCATAGTTTAGGGCCATAGTTTAGGGATTGACAAATGGGGTAAATCCTCTCTATACCTTTGAACTACCTCATTTTTTTCGATGAGCATTCAATCAAAAGTGCTGCTTTGCGGTGCTTGGGTGCCTAGAAAAGGGTAGGCCTTGAAAAAGGAGGCCTAAAGAGGGTAGGAAAGACTCATAAAAAAATATGGTCAACAAACAACCTGTAGAAACTTCTGTTGCTAAAAAACAAAACATTCCCACCAACCAAAACTGGATGAATGATTTTTTGCCAGGAGAAGAAGAAGAAGAATTAAAAAAAACCAACGGACATTCTCTCGAAGAAAACTTTGCGGAGCTATTCGAAGCGTCGCAAAAGCACCATGAAATCAAAGAGGGAGAGGTCATTGACGGCACTGTTTTAAACATTGGGTCAGAGTTTGTCACAGTGGACATTGGTTTTAAGTGTGAGGGTATTGTACCCGTTCAAGAGTTTAAAACCCCGCACGGGGAAATGATGATCCAAGTGGGAGACTTGGTCACCGTTTATTTAGAGCGAATTGAGCTTGAAAATGGATTTCTGCTGCTCTCGAAGGACAAGGCCGACATCATTCGAGCATGGGATGAGATTTCGCAAGCCTGCGAAAAAGACCAACTTGTAGAAGGCACGATCATTGCTAAAGTTAAGGGTGGATTGTCTGTTGATATTGGGGTCAAAGCTTTTTTGCCAGGAAGTCAAATTGATACGAAGCCAGTCAAAAGTTTAGATCGGTTTGTCGGGAAGAAATTAAAATTCAAAATTATTAAATTTAATAAAAAACGAGGCAATATCGTTTTATCCAGAAAAGCAGTGGTTTCTCAAGAGCGAGAGATGCAACGAACTGAAACTTTGGCCAATCTTCAAGAGGGCATGATTGTCACAGGGACAGTAAAAAATATTACAGAATATGGAGCTTTTGTCGATTTAGGCGGGATGGATGGACTTTTGCATATCACCGATATGTCTTGGGGTAGAATTAAACACCCGAGTGAGGTTTTTGCAGTAGGCGATGAGATTAAAGTCAAAATTTTGAAGTACGATCGAGAAAAAGAACGCGTTTCTTTGGGATTAAAACAAGTTTCGCCCAACCCTTGGGACGAAGTTGAGTTCAAATTTCCAGTGGGTAAGAAAGTCACAGGCAAGATCATTGGATTAAAAGATTATGGCGCTTTTTTAGAACTTGAAGATGGAATTGAGGGGCTTATTCATGTCTCTGAGATGTCTTGGACGGAGCGAATCAAGCATCCTTCTAAAGTTTTAAATATTGGTGACGAGGTCGAGTGCAAAGTTTTAGAAGTTGATTCGAAGAATAAAAAAATTAGCCTGGGTCTCAAACAACTGCAGAACAATCCTTGGGATGAGCTCGAGTTGAAGTACCCCGTGGGCACCATTGTCGAAGAAGGCTTAGTGAAATCCGTCACGGATTTTGGAATCTTTATTGATGTGGGCTTAGGCATTGACGGCTTAGTGCATGTGAGTGATGTGACTTGGACTAAGAAATTTGGTCATCCCTCTGAAAAATTTAAAAAGGGAGATAAAGTTCGCTCCGTTGTTTTGAGTATCGATAAAGGGAGTGAAAAATTTTCTCTTGGTATCAAACAACTCGAGCGAGATCCTTGGGACAATATTAGGTCCCGCTATCGCGTTGGGCAAGGCATAGAAGGAAATGTTACGAAGCTCACTGATTTTGGAGCTTTTGTAGAAATCGAAGAAGGCGTCGAAGGCCTGATCTATGTCAGTGAACTGGCTGATCATCGAGTTGAGAAACCCTCGGATGTTTTAAAGGCAGGCGAGACGGTACGGGCTGAAATTCTTTCCATCGAACCCAAAGAGCGTCGAATTGGCTTATCCATTAAGCAATTGACGCGCACAGAAGAGCGCACCAATTACGAGACTTATGTGGGAGAGCGAGGCAAGAAAACTTCGATGGGAGAGGTCTTAGGCGAAAAACTCAAGTCCGTTTTGAGAACTGAAAAGTCCAAGCCAGAGGCGCAAGAAGACGAGTCTTAAATACTTGTGAAAAAAATTGAGTTGAGGGATGATTGTTTGCATGTTTAAACGCCCACTCAATCCATTGGCAGTGATCCTCAGTTTGTCAGCTCTTTTTTTTGTTTTATTTTTAGTTGTTTCTTCCTTCCTCCTTTTCAGAAGCCCAGGCAAGGGGAGCTCTGCAGTCAGTAAGGCTTTCTTTTCCGATCAAGTCATCGGAGTCATTGAATTAGATGGAGTAATTTTAGATTCCAAGAAAATATTAAAAAAATTAGAGCGTTTCGAAGAAGACGAGACCATCAAAGGCGTGGTTTTGAGGATCAACTCTCCCGGTGGATCCGTAGCTCCCTCGCAAGAAATTTATGAGGTCGTGAAAAAATACAAAAAACCACTCGTGGCCTCTATCGGTGGGTTGGGAGCCAGTGGAGCATACTACATTGCCTGTGGAGCCAAGAAAATTTTTGCAAGTCCTGGCACACTCACAGGTTCTATCGGGGTCATTATGGAGTTTGTGGATTTAGAAAAACTCTACGAATGGGCAAAGGTCAAACGCTATTCTATTAAGACTGGAAAATTCAAAGAGATTGGAGCTGAGTATAAAGCCATGACGACTGAGGAGCGAACTCTGATGCAAACGATGGTCGATGACGTTTTAGTACAGTTTAAAAGGGCCGTGCAAGAGGGTCGAAAAATGACCGCTGAGCAAGTGAGCCTGATTTCGGATGGGAGAGTTTTTACGGGCAATCAAGCCAAAAAAGCCCATCTCATCGATGAGTTTGGTGGATTGAACGAAGCCATTGCAGAGGTTGGAAAAATGGCAGGAATCAAAGGAAAACCGCGTGTGGTGTACCCGGCGCGGCATAAAAAGAAACTTCTGGATTTACTCTGGGATGATTCGGATGGAGAAGAAGGTTATGAACCACAGGGCCACTTGTTTAAACATTTCTTAAATAAAATTTTAGGAGAAACGGCCGGTTTTTCTCCCTCCCTGCAAGGTGGACTTTATTTTTTGTGGGGGAGCTAAGGGCTAAAGTTGACTTTTAACGCAAAGCATCATATTCCCTCTCCAGTGAGATGCAAAACCCATACCCGAGACAACTAGCAGTTCATGTTTTAACCCGAGTGTGGAATGACAAGATTTTTTTAGAGGCCGCTTTAGAGGGTGTGAGCCGAGAAGCTCGGCCTTGGCTCCAAGAGGTTTGCTCAGGGACTCTCAGGTGGCAAGGGCGATTGGAGCTTGTTCTTGATTCTGTCTCTCTAAAGAAAAAACCTACCGGGTGGTTGAGAAAAATTTTATTGCTCGCAATCTATCAATTGATTGCTCAAGATCGGACCAAGCCCGCCCATGTGATTTTTGAGACCGTAGAAGAAGTAAAAAATAAAGAAGGCCTGGCACCTTCGCGTTTTGCCAATGCGGTGTTAAGAAAAGTGCTAGACCATGCGCAAGCATGGAAAACAGTAAAGCTAGAAGATAAAAACCCAAAAAGCCAATTTCAGAGAGGGAGCCTCCCCAAGTGGCTTTGGGAAAAATTGATCGATCAATATAGTGTCGATTTTGCTTGGAATTTTGCTTTGGCAAGTTTAGAACGACCCAAGCTTTGGGTCTGCTCTCAAAAGGACTCCCCAGGATCCCACGAAGCCGAAAAAGAGATATTGGAGAGTGCCGAGTTTCGAGATGGAAAAATCATTGTCCAAGATATTTCGAATCAAACTCTAGTTCGCGAGGTGAGTGAGATGGTTCAAAAAAGCCTGGGCAAAAAAGATCTTACAGCTTTAGACCTCTGTGCTTGCCCAGGTGGAAAAACAGTGGGTTTGGCTTGGAATGGCTTCCGGTTGAGTTCTTCTGATAAAGATGCTCACAAAATTTCCATCCTAAAAGAAACGCTCGAAAGAACACATTTGGATGCGCAAGTAAAAGTCATAGAAAAAAAAGATTTAAAAAATCTCCCTTTGCAAGATTTAGTCTGGGTAGACCCTCCCTGCACAGGCACTGGGATTCTAAGACGACACCCTGAGATTCGTTGGCATAAAAAAGAAGAAGACTTAAAGGCGCTCACTAAGCTTCAGTTCGAATTGCTGAGAGAGGGCTGGGAAAAAGTTAGCCCCGGTGGATTTTTGGCTTACAGTGTGTGTTCTGTTTTGAAAGAAGAAGGCGAAGGGATTTTAAAAAATGCAGGTTTTCTCCAAGCTCATGCAAAAACTTTGAAAGAGTGGTTTCTCTCTCCCCACCTTGAGCCCTGTGGAGACGGGTTTTGGGCTGTGTTGATTCAAAAAGAGTATTCGCACTGACTATTTCACCAACCAATCTGGAATTCTCTCAATTTTATTAAACAAAACCGGTTTTAGTTCAAAAAAAGTCTGCGCGTCTTCGAAGATTAGTTTTGCTGCTTTGGATGCAAAAGCATCGCTGGCAGCTGTTTGGGATTCCCAGTTTTGATAGGCGATTTCATACTCTTGAGTGGCATAAAAAAGATAGCCTTTTAGACCCATGGGCCTAAAGGCATCTTTCACTGCAACCACATGTTTTGTAAGACGAGAAATAAAATCAGCGCCACTGACACTGTCTTTTCTTTCTCCTATAAAAAGCGTCGTGTAGCCCATATGCCAATTTGTTTTAGTGTTCATCGTGTATAAAAAACCTGGCTTGAGTTCTGCCCTATCATTCCAACGCTCTATCGTCTTAAAACTCAGTCGTCTTTCTGTGAGCGCTTCTAAGAAAAGTGCAGTAAAAGCTTCCTCAGATTGTGGATTTTGGCCTGTAATGAGTTCACGGTCTCGCATGCTATTAGAACTCCAGTTGGTTCCCACTTGGACAAGGCCACCTGCTACTTCCAGCTTGTCTTGTAGATAAAATTTCAAATGCTTTATTTTTGTTCCCTCTTTTTCGTCGCCAAAGGTTCCAAGCTCTTCCATTTCTTTTTCTTCTACAGTAGAGAATGCTGTCATCTTGTATCCCTCATAGGGCCATTGCCACGAGTGGCGTTCTCCTCCAAATTCTCGAGTGGATAAAAGAGCAACAGGTCCGTGGCAGATGAGCGCTGTAGGTTTCAGGTGAGCATGAAAGTGCTGTAATATTTTTTTCAAATCTTTGTTGTCTTTGAGGTCTTCTATGGGGGCGTGTCCACCGGGTACAAAAATCCCAGAAAATGTGTCTAATTCATTCTCGTCTTCAAGAAACGAAGACAGAGGGCAGGGAGCATCAAGTGAGCATTTTTGATCCATTTGTGCTGGATCGAGAAAACCTCTGTTTGCAATGAGCAAAATGGCTTCAGAATATTTTTCTAGTTTTTCTTTTTCTGTAGCACCAGAAAACCACTGCTCGGGATTGAGGCCTGGATTAATGCAAATGGGATCCACAGTAGCTTTGTTGCCTTTGGTGTTGGCGTAGAGGACTTGGTAGCCTGCTCTTTGCAAAGCTATCACGGGTTGAGCTAGCTCAGACAAAAAATACCCTGTGGGATGCTTGCCCCCTTCTTTTAGGGTGACAAAATTGCTGCTTGATAAGACCACTAAGACTTTTAGAGGGTGGCCAGAATATCCAATCGAAGAAGTAAGAAAAAGATAAGAGATCAAGGCCAGTTTTAGAAACATCATAAAAATCCTTTCTGAGTTTGTTAGTACAATGCCATAGTATTTTTTATTCTTTTTGTCATGTATTTTATTTTTTAAACTGGCTCACTTTGTCACTGCTGGTGGTTTTAAGGGCAGGCCCGACACTTTACTTGAATTCTCTGTTCTTTTTGTTTAGAAGTACATGCTATGCATCGCAGGAGTAACAGAGCCAGGAAATTTTATGAAAGAAAAAGCATTTGTCATAGTTTGATTCTCAGCGATTCTGAAAAGCTGAAACAATTTGAACAAAAACGTTGTCAAAAAGTTCTCAAGCAACTGGAAAAAGCAAAAGAAAAACTCGCATACTTCTCTGAAAAAATTCAGCCGGCCTATACCCAATGGATAAACGTAACCCTTGGGCGAGAGTTGACAGAGTGGCAAGAGCTTGCTCAAAAACAGAGTGACCTATCTAGCCTTGTTTCTGAAGTGAGAATGCACGCAAAGCGTTGCCGCGTGTCTCTGCAGGCAGCTTATCAAATAATTTTAGAAAGACGAAATCATCCTGAGGATCAAAATGAATACAATGACTCTGACTTTTCCCAATCAGAGCAAGCAGAAGAGGAGGATCTGCGTAAAAGCTTCGAATTATTATTTGGCAGAAAAAAAAACTGGATAGGGCCAGAGCATGCTTACGAGGAGTTTTTTCGAGAGTTTAAAGAAAAGTTTAATAGTGAATTTAGCCAGCAAAATAAACCCGACAAAGCCAATCCCTTTCTCTCTCAAGAGAAAACTCCCGATATTCGTCTCAAAGACAGGTACCGAGATTTAGCGCGAAAACTTCATCCAGATTTAAATCCAGATTTAGATCCAAAGAAAAAAGATTTATGGTTTCAAGTCCAAGAAGCCTATGACCTGCATGATTTAGAAAGGCTTGAAACTCTAACCGCATTGAGCAATGTTTTAGAGGACAATCTGACTAAAATAGAGGGGATCACTTCACTTCGCAATCTTTACCTCGAATTAAAATCTGGATTGCGACAGATTGAGAAAAAAATCAGACTTGCAAAGAAAGACCCCTCGTGGAATTTCGAAACAGTACAAGCGAGTTTTGATCAGCTCGAAAAATTGCGTTCAAAGACCCTTCGTGAGTTGAAAATGGGAACTGAGATATTTCAAAATCAAATTGCATATTTAGAAAAAATGATTGAGAGCTGGAAAAAACAAGCAGCACCCAAAAAACATCGGAACATGACTAAAGAAGAAATGGATGCTTATACGGGGTTTGGGTGAGCG
>CAZBEI010000033.1:0-6483 GCA_964490895.1 uncultured Bdellovibrio sp.
TTGCAGCATTGGCTTCGGCCACATTGACTGACGCACTGGCTGGGCCTGCCGCGCCACTTCCTGGCGCTGGAGTTGCAGCTGCAGCTGCAGGCTTTGCCACAGCTGGAGCGCTTGTGCTCGTCGGAGCCCCTGCAGTGGGACTTCCAGCACTTCCTGAACTTTCTGTATTGTTGCTCTGTGGACCACCACCTTGTTCATTGCAACCTATAAAGACACTTCCCACAAACAATAGACTCACAAATCCGTACAAAAAATAATTCATCGCAGCTCCTTTCAAGAATACAATCGGAAGGAATTAAAATAGATTTGAGGATCTTAACAGTTTTTTTCTTTTTGGCGTCTGTGCTGCCACACCAGAAAAAAACAGAAGAAAAAACCGCAGTATTCGATGACATGGAGAAAGCGGTAAGTCGGCACGGACCAAAACCAGGTATAACTCAGTGTCACTAAATAAGAGAACAAGAGCCATGGGAGATTAAACTCTATACAAGCAAGTGGTAAAATCCAGAGTACGTACCAGCCAAAAACTACTGGAGAACATAACAAGAGCAATCCCAAAACCCAAAGGGCTTCTTTCGTAAAATTAAAAGTTTTTTTGAGCGCCCTAAGCTGCATAAATTTCCAAAAGATCCCAAGTGATACAGAAAGAGCAAAGATCATCTTAGCTGGAAAATTCTTTATTCCAAACGGAGGACCAAACCGAGTGAGAGAAAAATATTCCATCCAATGCTTAAGAGTAAAATCAGCCATAGAAAAAAAACTCCCGTTAAAATTCCATAATTTTGCATACTCTGAGGCACCCCCAAAAAGGTTTTGCCCTGCATTTATAAAAGGCAAATACAGAAAAAATAAAGTCAGCAAAAAAAATAAACTATTTTTCTTCCATCGAGAATCATAGCCAATAGCCAATGGAACTAACACAATAGGAAAAAGTTTAGCGCCACTGGCAAGAGCAAGTGCAATCCATCCAGAACTCATTTTTTGACTCTCAAATAATAACAAAGCTGCAATGAGAAAAAAAAGAGCAATCGGCTCACAGTGAGCTGTGTTGGCCACCTCTTTTAATACTAAGGGGTTAAAAAAATAAAGCATGCTTAAGAGTTCATTTTTTCCCTTTTTGCGTAAAATCTTGATCAATAAAAGTCCGGATCCAAACTCAAACAAAGTGAGGACTATTTTTAAACCCAGAAGCGAGTCCGGAGCAATCAAATGCGAAAGCGCAAACACAAATTGTGAAACAGGTGGATAAATCGTCACCACTTGCATCCATCCGATTTTGTATCGATAATCTACAGATAAAAAATCCAGATGAGAGTCCGTGGGAGCATACAAATAAGGATTGACTCCATGCCCCAACACTCTCCCGTCCCAAAGATAGCGCCAATAGTCATTTTCGCAAAAAGGAGAGGTAAACCAGAGAATCACCCTACAACAAAAAGCCGCACACAGTAAAAATTTTAAACTGAGCTTTTTTTTAGAGCTTAAAAGCGCTTTGTTTAAAACTGCATACAGGAGAAACTGAAACGTCATTAAACCTAAAAAGCGTGGAACACCTGTCTGCAAGGGAGAGAAAAGAAAATAACCGAAACAACTCAGAACAAATACGCCCACTAACCCTTTTATGAAAGGCTTGCTAAAATCCAATATTATTTCCCCCTGGTCAGATATAATAACATTGAAATGCCTCCACTCTTTAAAAAAATAATTATTTTGATCCCTGTCTTAAATGAGGAAAAGTGGATTCTCCAGACACTCAAAAACCTTGAACAGACTTTAATACACCTCTCTTTAAAATCTCCACTCGAGTGGCAAGTCGTTATCTCTGATGCCGGCAGTATGGATCAAACGCTGGAAATCATCGACCGGTGGATGCCAAAAAAAAAATTTGAACTTCTCAAAAACAAGATCCAATCTCCCTCAATTGGAAAAACAATCAATTTAGGTTTATCAAACACGCAAAGTGACTTTGTGTTAATCCTTCCCTGCGACACTGTTGTAACGCTAAAGGGATTGCAAGAATTGGAATTCAAAATTTTACATAAAAACGCCCTCTGTGGAGGATTTAGAAAACAATACAAACCCGAAACATTCGCATTAAAACTTTTTCAATTCTCTCAAAATTTTTTAAAGATCAAATTTTTACACACTTTATGTTGGACTCACGGAATTTTTTTTCATCGTGCTTGTTTAAAAGATAAAAAAGTTCCAGAAATAGGCTTCATGGAAGACATCTTATTGTCTGACCACCTAAAAAAAAATCTTCACTGGACCCTCCTAAAAACGCCCATCACAGTCTCCTCACGCAGGTACCTTAAGGATGGGGTATTAAAAAGAATCACGCTTAATCTCGCAATATATACTTTGTATAGAACTCGGCTTTTTTCTGTACAATGGCTGAGAAAACTGTATCACTACATGTAAAGTCAAATCTGCGCACGCAGTTGCTGAGCAAGCCTGGAATCTCTCTCGGCTAAGCGCTTGAGCAAAGATTCCCGAAAGTCTTTGTCCGCAACTTTGAGCATTGCAAGCACTTGCTGAAATCCATCAATTGGGATTTTTTTCTCTTCTTTGGACTCTTCTTTCGGCCCTCGTTTAGATTCGTCCTGATTGGTCATCATGAAATACTCCCCCCTTGTCTTTTCGAAGATTTTCGAGCTTGTTCATGTAGCTGATCTGTAGAAGCTTGTAGATTTTTTCGAAGGTTTTCGACCTGAAGCTCAGCATTTTTTTTATACTCGTCCATTTTTTGTGCATTGGCTTTTTTAATATTCTCCAATTCCTGATCGGTGGATTTCTTTTCTGTGTCCACCCGATCTTCGGAGTTAGCCCGCACTTGATGCAACCGCTCTTCTAAGTTTTCCGCCTCTTGGGAAATTTGGAGGTCATAGGCGTTTCTCAAATTCTCAACTTGAAAAGAATGGTTCTCAATGAGTCTCTGGACTTCGTCTTTATGCTTGTCTTGAATTTCGCGGAGCTCTGAGTCATTTTTTTGTTGCATCTGAGCTCGATAGTTTTTTAGCCTAATCTCATCCGTTGTGGCCGATTTAATATCCAAAGGCATTCCGTTGCCCCTTCCCTTTTATTATGCCTGAATTTATACTCAAAATGCAAATGAACCAAACCCTCGTTTTTTTATCTGGCAAAAGAACCCCCCTTGGAGCGTTTGGGGGAAAACTCAAAGAAGTCAGTCCGACAGACTTGGCCCATGTGGCCGCAAAAGCTGCGCTTTCTCAAGCCACTGTTTTTCCACAACAATTAGATCATATTCTATTTGGAAATGTACTGAGCTCAACTCCCGAGAGCATCTACATCCCTCGCCACATCGGGCTCAAACTCGGCGCCCTCGAAACCACTCCAGCCCTTGGGGTCAATCGCCTCTGTGGCACTGGATTTCAGGTGATTATAGAGGCTTTTCAGCAAATGAATGTTGGCGACTCTGAGGTTCTGCTCATCGGAGGAACAGAAAACATGAGCATGGCTCCCTATGTTCTAAGGAGTGCCCGCTGGGGAACTAAGATGGGTCACTCACAAATTGCAGATTTAATGACAGAATCGCTTTATGACTCTTACATTCAAATGCCCATGGCCATCACTGCTGAAAATATTGCAGAAAAATATAAAATATCCAGACGGGACTCAGATGACTTTGCCTTAAGAAGCCAAGAATTGTACGAAGAAGCCCATCGCGGAGAAAAATTTTCAGAAGAAATCACGCCCTACCATTTGGTAAGTCGCTCAGGCTCAGTCACAACCGTATCCGAAGACGAACACCCCAGACCCAAAACAACAGCGGAGGGCCTGAGTCTCCTGAAGCCACTTTTCAAAAAAAATGGAGTTGTAACAGCTGGCAACTCAAGTGGGATTGTGGATGGTGCAGCAGCCATGGTCGTGTGCTCAGAAGCTCGCGCTCAACAAGAGGGCTGGAACCCCCTGGGGCGACTGGTTTCCTATGGAATCATGGGCTGTGATCCCAAGTTTATGGGTATGGGTCCCGTGCCTGCGATTCAAAAAGCGCTCTATGAGGGCAGGATGAAACTCAAACAAATGGACTTGATCGAAGTAAACGAAGCTTTTGCACCCCAAGTCGTAGCTGTAGAAAGAGAACTTGAAATTTCTCCCACTTTGCTTAATGTAAATGGAGGAGCCATTGCCTTGGGCCACCCCTTAGCAGCTTCGGGGGTGAGAATTATCCTGAGTTTACTCTATGAGTTGAGAAGGCGGAAAAAACGCTATGGCTTAGGATCAGCCTGCATTGGGGGCGGACAAGGCATCGCAATGATCGTGGAGGCGTTTCGAGCATAACTAGGAGGACGAGTATGAAAATGATTGAAATCAGTTTCTTAGGGCAAAAAATGATGTTCAAAGCTTCGGGGGATCCTGAAAAAAACACAGAAGTTCTCGAACTGGTCACTAAAAAATTACTCTCAGCAGAGTCGAGGGCTAAAAATCTAGCCCCTCATCAAATTGCAATCCTAGCGCTTTTAGATTTGGCAGAGGATTATATCCAAGCAAAAACAAACACCAAAAAGTTTAAGTTGAACATGGATCAAAAATCCAAAGAACTCTTTCGCCTGATCAACTGCAAACCCCCAGCCAGTGTGGGAAATTCGTGGTGAGTGATTTTTATCTTTTTTCACCGACTAAGTAAGCCATGAGCGGAAGCTCTTGTTTTTTGACTACAAAATAATGAGGACATTTGCTAGAAATCCGCCTTTGATAAATCCATTTTTTGAAGCCAGGGCAAAGCAGATCGGACTTGAACTCCGTCAGCAGTGGTAAATTCGCGAGTGAGATTTCGTACGAGTTGTATTGAATGGCAACCTGGAAAATATTTTCGAAATAAACCGAAATTTGGCGACGGAGTTGAATCAGACCACTTGGCCTCAATCAAAAGTGGGGGCAGCCCTTTTCTTAAGACCAGAAAATCAATTTCTCGGCCATCCTTAATACGAAGGGTGTGCAAAGTTGTGTCGATTCCAATGGCTTCATTCAAGAAGCTCACTTCCTTTTTTAAGGCAACTGCAACAATATTTTCAAATACTATACCCACGTCTCCTTCAACCCGACAGTAATCATAAAAATAAAGTTTGGGTTCTTTGAGAATGCTTCGCGCGATATTTCGCGAATAAGGTTGAATCCGAAAAACAAGATACAGATTTTCGAGCATCCCTATCCAACGCTGAACAGTTTTTACATCACGTTGCAAGTCTCTCCCAACTGACGAATACGAAAACGGGGAGGCCACTCTTCCCTGCAACAGAAAAAGCAATGTTTCGATCGTAGAAATATCTCGAACTGCCTCAAGGGTAATCAAGTCTTGGCGCAAAATAACATCCAAATGGGTACGCTTCCATTTTGTATAAAATCCAACATCTCCTTCGATAAATGGCTCTGGAAAACCAGAACACTTAACTAGCTTTTGATAGTTCGTTTCTGAATCTCCAAATGAAGAGAGTTCCTTAAGGTCTAATGGAAATAACTGATACTGAAAATATCTGCCTGCGAGCGAGTCTCCCATTTTTCGCGCAATATCCATGCGGGCTGACCCTGTGACTAAAATCCGAGGTCGGACACCCTCTTTATCAATGATTCCTTTTAGCCAAGATTTCCAGCGGGTCATTTTATGAATCTCATCCAAAATAAGCAGGTCTTTTTTTCGATCCCAACGTCGAGCCAACATTTGCTTTCGATCGTCTTCGTCGTCAAAATTTAGATAATCCGCTGACTGCATCAAACTACGAGATAACATCGTCTTGCCCACTTGGCGGGGCCCTGAAAGGAGAACTGTTTTTCGGTCCAAGTCCTTACGAATAAAATGACTGATCGAACGAGCAATGGGCATTTTGCAGCTTCTCCATTTATGACCATCTTGGCATAGAAGCCATAAAAGTCAAGACTAATTTGGCATGGACGCCATAAAAGTCATCCGACTTGCCGGGTGGCCCCCCGCGAGGAAATGAAAAAAGAGATCTCTGGGTATTATATTATTGGCTTCTTTGATTTAGCTTTTTTGCTCTTTACTGGTGGTGGAGCAGCACTCTCACCGGCTTCATGTTTTTCTGCTGGAGCAACTGCTGGGCTTTTAACTTCCGCAGGAGCTGCGGATGGTGCCACATCAGTGTCTAATTTTAGTTTTGATACAGCTTTCATAGTTTTAGTCATATTTTCTGCTATTTGCCTACTGCTGTATTCAACCAAACTAGGGATTATTTTTTGAAGTTCATTTACTGCCTTTGTGCTCTCCACAACGTCCTTCATTTTATGACAAGCATTGAGGAGTTGTGGTGCCATGCATGCAAGGGTTTGAACAGCTTGAACAAAAGCCTCTTTGACTGCTTTTGTAACTTTATCTGTAATGTACCTGCCAAGCATGGTGTGATCCAATCTATCTCCAACTTCTTTCGAAAGATCCTCTAGGTCCTTTCCTTGCAAACTATATTTTTGCTTTAATATATCCAAATCAGCTCCAATTATTTTCGCTTC
>CAZBEI010000034.1:0-28909 GCA_964490895.1 uncultured Bdellovibrio sp.
GCCTGGCGAAGTAACTCAGGCTCAAAAACAGTTCTCAAGAAATGAAACATGGGTCCTCGAAAAAAAACGGCCTTATATTCCTGTTTCGATTCGTAACGAAGTATCAAAAAAATCTCAAGACCAATGCACCTACATTTCACCAATTACAAAAGAGAGGTGTTCTGAGAAAAGATTTTTGCATGTAGAACACCGCGTGCCTTTTGCTAAAGGAGGAAGCTCGCGACTCGAAAATTTGACTTTGCTCTGTGCCACCCATAACTGCCTCAGCGCAGTAGGACAGTTTGGGCTAAAGAAAATGCAGTCTTATTTAAAATGACTAGAGAAGACAGGAGTCAAAATATTTCCAGTTTCCCCTCCGGTGTCGTGATCATAATCCGTGAGATTGGCAAACATTGTCCCTGAATAGTCCAAATGCTTTCTCACCTGCTCAGTGTCCTGAAGACCCAAAAAAATTATTCGATCTTTTTTAATTCTTTGTTTAACAGTTTTACCAAGTCGCCAAAAGTTTTTTTTAGAAATATCTGTCTTTCTTTGTAGCGTTTCTTTTTATTGGCTACAATTTCAGGGAATCGATCTAAGGCTTTTTGGATATCTCTGAGAAGTTTTTTTTCTTCAGACAGCGTTCCCATTTTGTTTTCCTTTTAGGAATTTTGTTCCAAATTGTTTCTGTTCTTCTTGATTTAGATTTTCAAACGAATTTTTAGAATATATGAGCCTAGGTTTGCTTTCTGTGTTGTCAAAAATGAACCAATGCTTACAAAAGTTTCTATAAAAACTCCAAAAATTATAAAAAGATCTGGGAAATCGCCTCAAAACAACAGCCTTTGGCACGAAGTGTCCACCTGATTTGACTCGTGCTTTTATTCTTTTTAGATTTTCAGAAGCATTTTTTAGAAAAATAAAATAAATGGTAATTTTATAATTTTTTTGTTGTGCTTTTTGAAGTATGTGGATCCAAGTTTTTCCGGACAAAGTGCTTTCGAAGGAAAAACTTTCATTTTTTTCTAATGAAGTTTTAATAGCTTCGAGCATAATCCGACCCGCATGAAAAGCGGCTTTGTCTATGTCTAAGGGGGAGATGCCACTAGCGATCGTGTCAGAATTAATAAAAATAGAACTCCTGTTTTGTAAAAAAGATTCTGCAAAGGTTGTTTTTCCGCTTCCATTGGGCCCGGCGACAATCTGGAGGGTCCTTTTTTGAATAATTTTTTTCGTCATTTTCAGCTCAACAGTATCACATTAAAATGTGAATCACTAGATTCCCATTTTAGCATTTGATTTACAGATTGTTTTTCTTAGCTCTTTCGTGTCAGTGCAATGCCTGATAAGATGAGGGCTGCCCCCGAAACTTCGATCACGTCAGGCGGTTTGTTCAATATTAAAAAACTTAAGATCAAAGTACTCACTGGGATGAGGTAGGTGACGGAGCTTGCAGGTACGGCTCCCCATTTGCGTATAAGATGATTATAAATTAAAAAGGCCAGAGTACTCGAACAAATTCCTAAATATAAAAGAGACACCAGAACGCGGGGGCGGAGTACTGTTTCTAAGTCAGGCTGTCCTTCGATGCTCAAAGATAAAATAAGAAGAACAACAGCACTGGCAAAAAATTGCTGAAAAAGATATGAAAATTGATCAATATTTTTGTAGGCTGAAAAAATCCGCTTATTTAATAAAGTCCCTATTGCGTAAGAAATAGCCATGCCGGTGATCGCCAGTACCCCTAAGAGTTCTGAAGTCTTATTTTCGTGAGTCAGTCTAGGTAGAAAGATTAAGCAAACTCCAGATAAGCCCAATAAAATACCTAGAATTTTATTGAAGTTTAATTTTTCCGAAGTTCGTAAAAACCAGGCTCCAATCACGAGAGTCCAGATGGGTACAGAAGCGTTTAGGATGCCTCCCACTGCTGCTGAGGCGTGTTTTTCTCCCCAAAAAATTAAGGCAAATGGCAATCCATGCGAAAAAAAACCTGCTAGCCATGCTTTTTTACATAAGCGAATTGGCAACGAAAATTGTTTTTTTTGAACAAAAATGAGCAGCGAGAGTGTGCCGAGAGCAATAAAAATACGAAGACATCCTGCCTGCAGCGGTGGAAGAAGTTGGGCCACATCGTTGATTGCCAAAAAAGACCCTCCCCACAAAAGGCCAATCAGAACAAAGAGGAGTCCCTCGATTGTTTTTATGGACAACGGCTCATCCTACCATCAAGGCCCCCACTGTATAGGACGAGAACGGAACCTGAGTTATCTTTGGTGTTTAGGAGTTTTCGGCGTAGATCTGGGAAAGACGAGATTTGCTGCATAGCGTTATGTTTATAGAGGGGGCTGACCTGTTTGTCAAACTATTATTGTCGGATATTTGCACTTCGAATAAAACGAGCGGAGTATTTCTATGTTCAGCTTTATTGCAAGATCTCTGCTTCTGTGGAATTCGGGGTGACTCCTGATTCTGGGATTTCGAAGGCTACCTCCTGCGGGTGAGATGAAATCTTAATAAAAGCTTTTATGTTTTCATTGTAGTGGTCCGGTTTTATAATTTTAATTCTTTCAATGGGTATAATCCCAGTTTCATCAAGTTTAGATTTTAATTCAAATTTATTTGCATAAACTGAAAAAATACGATCGGGCTGATTTCCTTCATTAGAAGATTGAACTAAAAAAACCTCTGGGCCATTTCCAAAAATAAAATTTGGATAATGCTGGATTGTGTTGCTATAGATTTTCACAACTTGCACGGGTACTTGAGAGGCAATAAATTTTTCGGTTCCATCTTTCATGCTTAGATTTTGATTTCGATAGATAGCTGCTTTAAACAGAAGTTTATCGTTGAGGTTTGGCAATAGAGGGGAATTTGGAACGAGGATTTGTATTTCTCGTATGTATGCTTTTTTGTCTGCAGTGAGGATTTCTTTTACGAGCGAGTCGTATTTTTCATCTACTTTAATTTGCAAGAGGGTGTCTATTTTTCCTCTTTCGCTCAAAGAGAAATGAGCTAGAAAAATTTCATTTCTTCCAAAAATAATGTAATGTTCTGTTTGTTCTTTTTTTTCCTCTGCTAGAGCGGAGGGAACAAAACAATGCTCAGCTAAAACTATTGATAAAACAACTAAACTCAGAGTGCCTTTTGTAAGGGCTTTCCACACACACACGAGGGACTTTTTAACATAGCTTAGCGCATTGCGCAACGGTGAATCACTCAGTAGCCAATCCAACAAAAATGAAGTAATGAAGCTAAAAAGGGGGGCTGCAATGTTTAACCAGTTTAAGTTCATTTCCATTTTGTTTTTTTCATTCCTTTCTTGGATGCAAACAGAGCCTGTACACTCTGAAACTCGGTTCCAGGCCATCGCTGGGACCAAGGGCATGGTGGTTTCTGACGATGAGAATGCATCGGCGTGGGGAGTTGAGATTTTGCGTCAAGGGGGCAATGCCATAGATGCAGCAGTGGCTACCGCTTTTTATCTTTCTGTCAGCCGTCCTCATTATGCTGCGCTTGGAGGCGGTGGTTTTTTGCTCTATTGCCCGGCTCCGAAGCCTAAAAAATCTGCCTGCACAGTGATTGATTATCGCGAGCAAGCCCCTCTCAAAGCGCACTCTGATTTTTATATGCGAAATGGAAAAGCCAATACTGATTTGTCTCAAGATGGGCCCTTGGCCTCAGGAGTGCCGGGGGTTGCGGCTGGATTATTTTTGGCATTAGAAAAATTTGGAACTTTGAAGCGCCAAAAAATTTTGAGCAAGCCTATAGAGGTCGCAAAAAATGGATTTCGAGTTACGGGATATACAGAAAATGCAATTGTGGAACGCTGGGAGGCTTTTAACCCAGAAGCTAAAAAAATATTTGGTTGCAGTGGCAAGCCCTGCTCTCCGGGAATGTTGCTCAAACAACCTGATCTGGCCAAAGTTTTAGAAACGCTCTCTCAAAAAGGGGTACAAGGGTTTTATAAAGGCTGGGTCGCCGAAAAAATTGAACATGGATTTCAAAAAGCAGGTGGGGTGATTACAAAAGAGGACTTGTTGCAATACCAACCCAAAGTGAGAGAGCCAGTAGGGTGGGCATCTCAAGACTATGAGATTGTTTCGATGCCTCCTCCATCGGCGGGAGGAACGCTTATTTTGCAAATGTTTCAATATGCAAATCAGGCACAAGCGCAAGGAGCTTTTCAAAACGGACTAAACTCTGCTCAAAGCATTCATGCGACTACCCATGCCATGAGCCTGGCTTTTTCAGACCGAGCTTATTATTTTGGTGATCCTGATTTTGTCCATGTGCCACTTTCAAACTTACTTGACCCAAAGTATTTATCAAAACGTTGGGAGAGTTTTAGTCCAAGGCGGGCAAACCTGCCAGAAAGTCATGGTGAAATAAAAGAAGGCCAAAATACGACGCATTTTTCTATCATCGATCGCCATGGAAATGCAGTGGCCATTACAACCACCGTCAATGATCATTTTGGATCTGGTTTTGTCCCTCCTGGAACGGGCATTGTGATGAATGACGAAATGGATGATTTTAGTTTAGACCTGGGAGTGCCCAATATGTATGGCCTGGTGGGCCAAAAGGCAAATGCCATTGAGCCTAAAAAAAGGCCACTCAGTTCCATGTCTCCAACCATTGTGAGAGACCCAAAGGGCAATGCCATGGTTGTCATTGGAGCGCAAGGTGGTCCTAAGATTACCACTTCTGTTTTTCTCTCCCTATGGAATCATCTTTATTACAAGATGTCGCTTGCAGACTCTGTGATTGCTCCCCGATTTCATCACCAGTGGTCTCCAAAAGAACTCATGCTCGAAAAAGACGGGTTTTCGTACGAGACAAAAGAAGCACTTAAAAACTTAGGCTACACCTTAAAAGAAGTTGGGACGGTTGGAAAAATCCATGCCCTAGAGCGATTGCCCAGTGGGAGGGTGCTTGGAGTTTCTGACCCCCGAGCCGAAGGCGCCGCCGTGGCAGAGTAGGCTACCGATCAGAATTTTTTACGCCTTTGGGAGTAAACGTCACTGTCGCTGTATCATCACCCACGAGTTTTGCGCTTCCGTGCAGTTCGATTGCAAAAGCAGAAATAAAATCTAGAGGATAGGGGGACTCAATGGCAAAGTCATTGACAAGGCCTGCAAAGGTCCAGCCATTGACAGAGCTATTTGCCAGAGTGATCGCTTGATTTTCATTTCCATTCACAAATTTTGTTACAATAATCGAAGACTCATTGGGCTCTTGATCGAGCGGAATGTATTTTTGAATTTTCTTCAATCTTTGCACTTCCAAATCACTGGCAAGTGCGTCGATGAAAAGAGAGATCGAGTCTCTGCAGATATCAAACGAAATGGTTTTATTGCTAAACGCACCTGCAAAATCTCTATACCGAGCTCCATCAAAGGCAATGGAGTTGGTTTGTCCTCTGCACGATCTTGTAAATTGGGAGGCGACTGCCGCAAATGCCCGGATAGGCGCCGTGGAGTTTATAGAATTTAATTTCTTAAAATTAATAAACTCTGTTTGTATGCTTGCTAAACTTGAGTTGTAATTTTGAAATGAGACCGCTCCAGTGATTTCGCAATAGTCAACATACTCTGCTGTGGCAGCTTCTAAGGCAGATTGTATGGGCTGGCCTGTCGTGCGGTTACACAGATTGACTCTTGAGGTGTCCTTTCCGTTGCCTACAATGACAATGACTAAAAGTGCATCTCGTCTCACAAATCCTGTGCCCGGTGTCAGTTGAGTGAGAGAGTCTAAAATATTTTGAAGTCCTTTTTCGTTTCCACCTTGGCTATTTGAAAATAAAGACGAGCTTAAAAATTGTGTAAAACTTTGGGCAGAACGAAGTCTGCTTATATTAATATCTGCCTGAGCTGGGGCTCCCGGATAGGGAGGAGTCCAGTCACTCCCCCAGCTTGGATCAAAGTGAGAGGCAGCAATTTGAGAAAAACTTCGGAGTGAGGTGAGAGGAGTCACTGCAAAGTGATAGTCCCAGCCCTTGTTTTCTAGATCTTGTAAGAATTGAGGGAACTGGGTTTGGATAGCGGGAAACAGTTCGGACATGGATCCCGTGTCGTCCTCAGCTAATAAAATGTCTACTTTAGGGGGGATGGAGAAACTCCCTGGAGCTTTTTGAAATTTTTTTGAGTTTGCAGCATTGAACTCTTGTCTGCCACATCCGAGTAAAGCTATAAGGAGACCTGCAACCAAGGCCAGCAATAAATGTGATTTTTTAGGTCTTTGAGTATGTTTCCTCACGGCGTTCTCACGCCTCCTTGAGGAGAAATAGAGCAAGGGGAGTGCCAAATCTGACACAATTGGTAATATTTTTTTTATTCAATTGTTTCAATATGTTATAAGTGGACTAAGGGCTGACACTCAAGTTCTTTAGTTCACAAAATAGTTTTAACTTGAGACGTATGTCAAAAATTTAGACAGATTGCACGGATCGGAGATAAACTTTAAGTTATGGAAAATCGAGGCAAAATCTTATTTGAAGAAGACACTTTTCCAGCTTGGTACCTGGCTTCTGGAGATCAATGGATGGGTCCGCTCACCGTTTCGGATGTGTATGAAAAAATTATACACCACGAAGCTTCTTGGGCAGATTACTTATGGAAACTAGGCTGCTCCGAATGGGAGAGGGCTTGTGAATCAAAAATTTTTCAGACATTGGTTCCAAAAGAGCCCTCTCGTGAGGTTCAAGCTAAAGTTAAAAAATTGGCTTCTCCGAGCGTTTCTTTGCCAAGTATAGGTTTAGGAGAAAAGCCGAGAGAAAAAAATTCTAAAAAAGAATGGTTTGTGCATCAGGGGGGAGCTCAGTATGGCCCCTTTTCTTTTGGAGAGATTGGGCGGTTACTTCTCGTTGGAAAAATTCCGCTAAAGTCTTATTTGTGGAAAGATGGGATGCCCAGTTGGGAAAGTTTAGAAAAAATTCGAGAATTTCATGAATCTGTTACAAACGCCAAAAAAAATTCCAATGGAAAGCTGAGTGCACAAAAGAAACAAAAACTAGACTTGAGGGGGGCCCCGAGGAGACCGCTCGTTGCGCGAATTTTTTTGACCCATCAAGATTCCGTGATTGTTGCTGTATGTCGTGATATCAGCGTTGGGGGAATGCAGGTGTTGACCGATCGGGTTCCTGGAAAGGAAGGAGCCAGGATTAAAATGAACGTCAGTCCATCGGGGGATTCAAAAGGTTATCGCATTCAACCTTTTGTGGCTGAGGGAGTGATTGTCAGAGTATTGGAGGATCAGTGTGGCTTTAGCTTCAGATTTGAAAAACTTCCAGACCGGGCCAGAAGAGCCATCCAAAATTATATCGAAGAATCGAATTGAATCTTTGGGTCTACTACAGCCGAAGGGTTTTCCCGGGTTGCCTGAAAACTGGGTGACAGAAACGGGAACTTTTTCTTCGAAAGATCAAAAATTTAAGCTTTTTTCGATGTATCACCATGAAGCAGTGTGGAAAAATCCAAAGACATTGATTGTTTTTCATGGGCTTGGAGAACACTCGGGACGTTATTGTCATGTGCCTCATTATATGAAGGTGGACATGGGGTCCGTTCTAAGCTTTGATCACAGAGGCCATGGTCGATCCGAAGGAATTCGTGGGCATATCGAACACTTTGATTTGTTGGCGCAAGATGCGGCGTTATTTGTCCGAAAGGTTGATGCCGTTTTAAGGGAAAAATTTGGAGAATCTCAAATCCATCTTTTTGCACATAGTTTAGGTGCGCACATTGCTCTCAGAATGCTTTTTTCTGAGCCTGATTTGCCACCTATTCGGTCGATGACGCTTTCGGCCCCTTTTTTGGCGATCAAAGCGAAAGTTCCTTTTATTAAAAAGATGGCAGCCCAAGGGCTTTCGCATATTTGGGGTTCTCTCCAATTAGACACTGCTTTGGATGTGCACACGCTCACCCATGATCCCGAAGTGGTGGAGGTCTATAAAAAAGATCAGTTAGTTCATAGCAAAATGACTCCCCGATTTTACACAACAATGCTAGAAGCTATGAAAAATACTTTGAGTCGAGACTCTGGAGTCAATGTTCCACTGCAAATGTTGGTGCCTTTGCTTGATGCTTTAGTGGATCCAGAAGTATCTATTGATTTTTATAAGAATCTCAAACACAGAGATAAAATTCTCAAAACTTACCCTGATTTTTTTCATGAACCGATGAACGAAATTGGAAAAGAAATTGTATTTCAGGATATTCTGAGCTGGATTGGAAAACATGGAAAATCTTAGAGAGAGTCTCATTTCACTCATTCGAAAATTGAGCTACAGAGAAGGCGATTTTACGCTTTCTTCTGGTAAGAAAAGCAGCTTTTACATTGATCTAAAGGCGACTACGTTACATCCGCTGGGCGCTAAGCTCATTGGGGAGCTCTCTGTGATAAAAATTCTAGCAGAAAAAAAGACAGTACAAGGAGTGGGCGGACTGACCTTAGGTGCCGATCCTTTGGCTACGGCGATTTCGCTCGCAGCCTATGCGAGGGGTCTCCATTGGCCGGCCTTTATCGTTCGAAAGGAGCCTAAAAGTCATGGGACTGCCAAGTACATTGAGGGCACAGAAAATTTAAATCCTGGCTCCCAGCTCTTTGTTCTAGAAGATGTTGTTACGACAGGGGCATCGAGTGTAAAAGCCATAGAACGATTAAAAGAAGCCGGCTTTGAGGTCTCAGGTGTGCTCACCGTTGTGGATAGACAAGAGGGCGGAGCTGAGGCTTTTTCGAAGCTCAATGTCCCCTACTTCTCATTGCTGACTATTGAAGCGATTCGGTCTAAAAATTGAATTTTGACTTTCTTTTAGAGTAATGTTAAATACCTTTACTTGAAAATATGACTTCCCACCAGCTCCAACTCTATTTAGATCTAAAGGAATACCACTTGCTCCAGGAGTGGTTTGACAACAAAGACGTCAATCAACTTAGTTTGTTGGAAAAAAAGGCTCTAGTGGAGACAAAGGCCTCACTCGGGGAGGCCCATGACGCCTGTGTGCTTTATCGAGGGTTGAAACTAGAAAGTCTTGGACTCAAGGCGAAAATTTATTATTTAACAGGAGATTTTAAGGAAGCACTTTGTTTAGCTAAAAAAGCAAAGGATCCCTACCTTACAGCGGATGTCCTGATTGCCACCAATCAATTTAATCAGGCGATAGAAGCACTTTCTGGGCTCCCCATTCATGCCAAATGGTATTATTATATGGGCCGCTGCTTTGGTCATCTCCAAGATTATCCTAAGGCCATTTCTTGTTTAGAAAAATCTTATGCAGCTTATGTCCAGTCTGGAGACGAGATCCATTCAGTTGTTTCGCTTGCAAATTTGGCCTGTTACTTGCAGTCTGCTGGTAAAGTTAAAAAAGCAGCGCTTTTATTTAAACAAGTTGAAAAGAAATTTTCACTACCGATTTGGAAAAAATTTCCACATTTCAAAGCAAGAACGCTCATCAATTGGGGACATTTTCAGCAAAGTATTGGAAGCTTGAGAGAGGCTACAATGGCTTTGACACAAGCTTGTAAGCTTTTAGAAGGGGACCAAAACTCACCAGACGAAGTGAGGGCTAAGCTGCTTTTGGCTTATGTGTATAAAGACCTCGGACATTTTCGGCGCGCCATAGAGTTATTGAAAAAAACAGAACCTAAAAAAGAACAACAGATTTTAGATCGCCACCGTTACCTCATCAATCTCTATACAGAAATGGGTGACCTAGAGAGTGCTTTCGAAAGTGTTCGTGCTGCAGAAAAAAATATCAATAAAAAAGACAAATCTGGAATTTTATATTTTAATGTCGATCAGTCAGAAACCTATTTTATGGCTCAGGATTTTAGTAGGGCTGAGGCCAAGCTTCAAGAAGCTCTTGTTGTTGCTCAAGAAATAGAAGATGAGGTTGGGAAAAATTATGCCCTAAGCAGGTGGGCCTGGCTCAATAAAAATACAGAAACAGCAAGACAATGCCGATCCTTTCATCTTAAAGAAGGACTCTTGTTTGAGGCTTTTCAGGATAGTTTAACAATGGCCTATGGGTTTATTAGAGATCAAAAGATCAGCCTGGCCGAGGAGGCATTAAGGGAATGTCCAAAAATAGAATCTCCGGTTCAAGAGGCCTGGCGGTTTTGTTTAGGTGCGGTCTGTGGATCTCATAAACTCCACCCTGGTTACGAAGAACTACTGAAGGGCCGGGATTTGCCTGTTTTACAGCTTCTGGCCATGCGAATGGTTTTGCTCACTGAAACAGATTTGAAAGAAAGAGTGAGGATTTACTCTGATTACTGTTCTCTCTATGAACAATTAAATCTGAGAAAGAGAGCAGAATTCGAAAAGGCACTCAATGATCTCAGTATTGTCGAAGATAAGTATTATCAAGTCATTTTCTCAAATCAGAAGAAAATCATGAATCGCTTTGAAGTGTTAGGCTACCAGTTTTCTAAAGATTTCTTCGTGATTGACCTCTCGCCTAGATCAAAGTCTGTTCACAATCCAGTTCAGTGGCGGTTGCTCGAAGCATTGGCGAGTCAGAGGACGAAAAGTTTCAGCAAAGAAGAGTTAGTTAGAGCTGTTTTTATGAAAAACAATTATCATCCCTTTACGGACGATAATTTGATCTATGTAAACGTCAGCCGCCTAAAACGTTTAAGTCCACCTCACCTTCCACTGGTTCAATGTGTCGATGGAAAATATCAACTCTCTCTTAACGAAAAAATTGTGGTCATAAAAGAAATTCCTGATTTTTCTTCTCTCTATCCAGTACAGTCAATTTCTGTTTTAAATTCGGCACTTGTAGCAGCGCCTGAGTCTGTTTTGTAAAGTAAGTTTACACCTGATTAAATGTTTGATATTTAAAAAAAAATAAAAACAGGTCATCATTAACACATGAAGTCATTAAGACGCATGGGTTCATTGTGTTTATGAAGATTTATAAAAACTTATTTTTTGGGTTCTTCGTCAGTTTTTGTTGGCTCTCTCAGGCTTTAGGCGTTTGGGATCCAGATTTGGATCGTTACTTAACGGCCATTAAAAGCACTGAAAAAGAGTTGGGCGATCAATGTAAAGGCAAAGCAGATTTTGAAATATTGAGCAAGGCGATAAGCAGTATTCAATCTGGAAAAATACAATTGGTAGAACTCAATGATTCTAAAATACGCAGAGAGAAGTTTGCATCTCTATTAGACCATTTGATGGTGATTGCTTCTACGGATGACAAGTCTAAGATAGGTAAGGCAGAAATTTGTTTTGCCTCAGACGACTCTAAAAGTCCTCAGTGTGAACATGCAAAATCAGAATTTATCAAACTTATTTCAGACACTCTGCCTAAAATTAGAATTGAAGGATTTGAAAAAAACTGCAGTGGAAATAAGTTTGATGAAAATAAAATCGTGTCTCAAGAAATAGCACTGGATGTCCAAGTAAACGAATTGTTAAAAACCGCAGACGAATTTTGGGGAGATAACCCTCCAAAGGAGCTTTTAGGAAAACTCAAGGAAGTCTATCTAAAGGAAACCACATCAAAAGAAGAAAAAAATAAAATTTTGACTGATCTAAAAGAAAAATTTATTGCTAAAGAAGCAGAACTCAATGGAGTTGGAAAATTAGATCGAGTTAAGCTCGCAGTGAAAACATTAGGTTCTGCAAAACAGGATTATTCTAAAATAAGCCTAAAGGAGAGTTTGGCCTTATTTGGTGGCTCTATTCAAAATGTATTAAAGTCAGAAAAACGTGGAGATTTTCTAAAACACCTCAGCCTGGCAGTTGCTCAGATTACACCTTTTTTGAGAAAAGTAGGTGTTGAAAAAATTTTGACAAGTGACAAATCTGAACACCAACAAGAAAAAGCCCTCTTACAAAACGCGATTAAAACAATATGCGAGTCTGCTAGAGTTCAACCTGCCGTTGCTAGTGTGAGAGACTCATTGAGTGGCTTACCTCAAGATAAGCCAATTGAGTCTCGTTTGACTCGGGATGATTTTATTGCAAAATTTACAGAAAAGGTTTCGAAATTTGGGAAGGAAGTGCCGATGTCATCGGAGCCAGCTAAATCTAAAGTCAAGTTAGCGCAAAACAGTTCTACTCTTTCTTCAGTTCCGGATGAAAAAACAGCAGATTTACCTACTTCTCCACCCCAAAAAGAAGTAAAAAGAGAAAGTCTAGCAAAGAAAAATATTGCGCAACCTCGAGAGCGAAGTACGGATTTTTCTGATCCAGAAGAAAATATTCCCACAAATAGTTTGGATAGTATAAACAGGCGGCTTGAGGGCCTTCGGGAACAACTGAGGTATTATCAGGAGAAATTTGATAAAGAAACTGATCGTAACAAGCAACAAGTGTCAAAATTAGAGAGACTAATAGGTGAATTGCAGCAACAACTCAATGATCTAAAAAAGAGTAGTAAGGAAAACGAACAACTTACAGGCGAAGTTAAAAATCAAGGCCAGAAAATTAAAGACATTGTTCAAAATATAGATGATCGTACCAAGAAGATTAAAAATGATACCGGGAATATTTTAGGGAGAATCGCATCCGGATTGTTTGGATTTTCGGGGTCTTATACGCCACCTAAGCAAGAGATAGCTGCGAGGCCAAAAGCACCCACTCAGCCAGCTCCAGCGGAGAGTGACCCTGGTTCTTATGGTGCACCGTTTTCGGGTAGAAATGTGGACCTTATGACTAAAGAATATACCAATCGAATGCAAAAGGACTCAGACAATAAGGATAGTGATTTGAGAGTGGTGGTTCAAGGGGACACAACAAAACCAGGTGAAATTGACGACGAGCTAAAAAGGAGACTGAGTCCTCTCGTCAGTATCATTGGGGAGATAAACGAAGAAAGCTCATAGCACACTGTCTTTGCTAAAGTTTTTATCATCTCGATTGGGATAATCGATAGTATAATGCAGTCCTCTGCTTTCTTTTCGCAGCATTGCAGATTGTACAATGAGTTCTGCAACTGTGACCAGGTTTCTCAGTTCGATGAGATCTTTGGTTAATAAATAGTTCCAATAATAGTGATTTACTTCTGATTTGATGAGTTCCAATCTTTTTTTTGCTCGTTCCAAGCGGCGATTGCTGCGCACGATGCCCACGTAGTTCCACATGAGGCTTCGGACTTCTAGCCAGTTCGAAGCAATGTCAATTTGTTCCTCAAGAGGGACGGCCTTGCCTGCATCCCATACCGGGAGATTTTGAGGTAAAGCCATTCTGGGCTTCATTTTAGATAGAAGTGGGATTGCACTTTGAACAGCTCGGTGAGAAAAAACAATCGCTTCTAAAAGGGAATTGCTGGCAAGTCGATTGGCTCCATGAACTCCTGTGCAGGCGGTTTCGCCGATGGCATAGAGGTTCTGGATCGAAGTTTGGGCGTCATTATTGACGGAGATTCCGCCACAGATATAGTGGGCGGCCGGCACCACAGGAATAGGAGTCTGTGTGATGTCGATTCCATATTTTAAACACGTTTCGTGAATGTTTGGAAATTTAGATTTTAAATTTTGAGGCGAAATTTTAGAACAATCAAGTAAAACACATTTATCTCCAGAGCGTTTCATCTCCAAGTCGATGGCTCGAGCGACAATGTCGCGAGGAGCAAGTGAGCCCATGGGGTGATATTTGTCCATAAATTCTCGCCCGTCGAGGGTTTTTAAAAAAGCACCTTCGCCTCTCAATGCTTCAGAGATTAAATAAGTTCTAGCATTCGGATGGTAAAGACAAGTGGGGTGAAATTGAATCATTTCTAAATTGGCAATTTGAGCTCCTATCCGATAGGCCATCGCGATTCCATCACCTGTCGCAGTGTCTGGATTTGAAGTATAGAGATAAACTTTTCCGGCACCTCCTGTAGCTAAGAAAGTGATATCGGCCGAAAGTGTGAGAACTTTTCTAGTCTGTATATTTAATACATAGGCCCCCAGGCAGCGGTCTGGATTTTTTCTGGAATGCAATAATTTCCCCTCAGTAATGAGATCAATAGCTGCATGATATTCCAGGATGGTAATGTTGGGATTTTCTTTGGCCTGTTTGAGGAGAGCACTCACAATGGCTAATCCAGTCAAATCATCAGCGTGTAAGATTCTGCGTTTTCCATGGCCTCCTTCGTGGTGTAGGTCATACCGATGGGCCTCGTTTTGTGTAAATTGTACCCCAAACTCAATGAGTTCTCTTACGCGTTCGGGTCCTTCTTGAACACAAATCTCAACCCCTTCTTTTCTACAGAGACCCGCTCCTGCATTGAGGGTGTCTTGGAGGTGTTCTTCGAAACTATCTTCCTGTGACCAAACGGAGGCGATCCCTCCCTGTGCGTAACGAGTATTGCCCTCCAATACGTCAAGTTTGCAAACAAGGGTGACATGGGCATGGTGAGCAAGCTTGAGAGCAGAAAACAGGCCTGCAATTCCAGTTCCTATAATCAGGACTTGAGGAGAGTGGTTTATTTCATGCAAATCCTCTGTTAACATAGGTGAGGTGAGGGAGCCTATCATGGGGAAAAACAAGAGTCACTATCTTAAGTTTATGTATTTCAGCCTTGGACTTTTTATGTTTGGGTTGGGTATTTATTTAATAAAAAACAGTTTTGAAATAGAGCACCGCTCCTTAAAAACAAATCATTTCAAAAGCCTAGTGTGGACTCATCAAATTCTCAATCAAGAATTAGACCAGGTATTTAACGAATTGCAGTTAGGCACAGAAAAACAACCGCTCGATGTTAAACAGCTGGAAAATAAATTTGGGGTTTTAGCTTGGGCTGAAATTTCTCCGGGCTCAAAAACAAATCACCGGTTTTTATCTCAAGAGTGGAAGCAGAGCGCTTTCGAGTCCTATTTGAATCTCATTTTGCCCAAACTCAATTTTAATGTGATGAAAGAAAAAGGGTTTCAGATCCTTCGAATCAAAATAGATCCACTGACGCTGTCGGAGTGGTTGGTCTACGGATTTTTTTCGAAAGATAAACAAAAAGTGCATCTCTTTATTTTAGATCCACTCAAAACTTTTTCTTTTTTAAAAAAATGGGGACAACAAGCAAGTGCTTTGGGTATGAGAGTTTTCATTGTTGGAGGTGACGGAGTGGTGATTGCGCACAGTCAATCTCATTACATTGGATCCGAATTTCATTTGCCTCATCTCACACAAGTGGGTGCAAACGAAAAAGAAGAATTTCGCTCGATTGATCAAAATCATGTAATGGCTGTCTATGGAAAATTCGAAGACACACCATTAATCACAGGCGTCGAACAAATCACAGAGGCAGGGTTGAGGTGGGCTTGGTTTAATAAGACAGGGGCACTCCTTCTATTTGTGGCGACTTTTCTCTGTTTGATATTTTATGCTTTTAGAAAAATAAGATTGATAAAAAAACCAAAACAAATTGAAGTAGACTTTAATGTTCCAGAAAATGATTTAGAAAGCATTCGAATTCTTGAGGAAAACTCCGGAGTGTCTCGAGCAGTGGAGAAACTGCAAGCCTCCCAGTATGCCGTTCAATCGATCCAAACGGAAAACCATTGGGTCCATGAATTCGAAAAAAATGCAGCTCAAAAGAAAGACTTAAAATCAATTTCCAAAAATTTAGTGGATATAGCATCAAAGCTTGCTCAAAGTCCCTGTTTGTTTTTTGGCTACCGTGAGGAAGTGAGTGCTGCTATTTTACAGTTTGATGCTGGATTTCACTCCGGAAATGCCCCAGCAGCCATGTCCTTTGTAGTTCAGTCGGAGGCTCTAAAAGCGATCGGAGAGGCCCAACAAAAAGGAGGGGTTTTTTCCTTGTCGCAGTATCCTCCTTTGGCGGCTATTTTATTGGCCAAAACCGGAGTCGCCCATTTCGAAGCCTGGCCCATCACTGGATTCGGTCCACTCGGCAGAGCCTCTGGAAAAGTGAGGTTGATCGGGGTATTGGTTATTTTACAGGCTGGAACCCAAAGTGTATTGCACAACGACTCTCTCCAAAGAATGATTCGGTCCACGGGCTTAATTTATGAGAACACATTACTTTCTACAGGAGTCTGAGCAAGAGCGTGTGGTCGCTGAACTGAGCGGCACTACTTTAAAAGAAAATTATCTCGCTATTCGAAAACAACTCTCTCATCACTCTCATCACCCTCATCACCCTCATCAAATGATTCTCCCCATGGTAAAAGCAGAGGCCTATGGGCACGGAGCAGAGTGGGTGAGCCGTTCCCTTTTGCATTTTCCAGATCTTTATGGGTTAGGGGTTGCGACGCTAGAAGAAGGTCAAGAGTTGAGAAAAGAGCTTGGTGCTAAAGGAGCACGGACGAAGATCCTCATCTTTTCTGGAGCCCTCCCCTGGACGGATGAAAAAGGCTATTTTTGCGAAAAATACCACCTCACGCCTGTCCTTGCATCCGACGAAGATTGGACTTTTTTTTATAAAAAGGGGTGGCACAGAAAAATTTCTTACGAATTAAAATTCAATACAGGCATGAATCGTTTAGGGATTCGTTTTTCTTACGCAAAGCAGATTGCAGAAAATTTAAAAAAAGAGCCTCACACTTCGCATCCGGATGGAGTTTTGACTCATTTGGCATTAGGTGACTCTCCGGATGCAAAACTGAGCCTCCTTCAAAAAAGTCGATTTCGAACCCTTCGGGATATTTTTTTAAGTTTTACTTCTAAACCTCATTTTCACTTTGCCAACAGTGCAGCGATTTGGAATTCTAAAAAATGGGATCTGGATTCGCTTACCGATGTTGTGAGGCCTGGAATTGCTCTGTATGGAATTCCTCCTTGGGAGGGAGCTCCTGCTAGGGGTATTGCGCCGTTGCTTCGTTTGAAAGCAAGTGTCATTGCCATTCAAACATTAAAACAAGGAGAAACAGTAGGCTATGGAGCAACCTATAAAGCCAAGTGCGATCAAAAAATCGCGATTTTAAGTGCAGGATACGCCGATGGAATCCACAGAACCTTGAGCAATCAAGGCCAGGCGTGGTTGGGTGGCAGGCTTTGCACAATCTTGGGCGTGATCAGTATGGATCTTTGTGCCATCGAGTGCCCAGCGGGCACAAAAAGAGGAGACGAGGCGGTTCTGGTGGGTTCCGAGTTGGATCTCTGGAGTCAAGCAAAAAAAGCAGGGACTATCCCGTATGAGCTTTTGACTTCCATATCCAGAAGAGTAAAAAGAAAGTATGTCTAAAGACGTAGTCTCTTCAGTGAGATTAGAAAATGTTTATAAGACCTTTCGAAAGGGAAGAGATCAGGTTTTGAAGGGGATCTCTATTGAGTTTCCGGCGGGAGATCTCACCTATCTTTTGGGTTCTTCGGGAGCCGGAAAATCTGTTATTTTGAAACATATTTTAGGTTTACTCAGGCCAGATTCAGGACATGTTTGGGTGGCAGGGAAAGACATGGCCGAACTCAAGGGAGACGAGCTGGCCCAGCACCGAATGGTTTTCGGAATGCTTTTTCAAAATGCAGCTCTCTTTGATGACAAAACGGTTTTCGAAAACGTAGCTTTCCCACTTTGGGAGCACACTCAGATGAGTGACGAAGAAATTAAAAAAGCAGTAGAAAAATCACTCGGAATTTTAGGGATGACCAGTGGTTTTGACAAGTACCCCAACGAACTCTCAGGCGGGATGAGAAAGAGAGTAGGGTTAGCTCGAGCGATTATCAGAGAGCCCTCCATTTTGCTCTATGACGAGCCCACCACAGGGCTTGATCCAGTCACTCGCACGACGGTGGATGATCTGATTGAGACTTTAAAAAGAGAGTTAAAATTGACTTCCATTGTGATCAGTCATGACATTCCATCGGCGCTTTTATTGGCAGACCATATTGCATTTTTGCACCAAGGCGAAATTGTTTTTTGGGGTAAGCCGCCAGAGTTTAAAAAATCAGATCACCCCGCGATTCAAAATTTTTTGAAATCAGAAGAAAGAACAATCCAGGCGTTGACACAGTAGAGCCCCACTGGAGAAATGAATCTTAAGACTCTTGGACTATATTAAACTTAATATATTTAATTTTGAGCTAGTTAGAACCCAGTTTAACCAGTTTAATAAAATGACACAATTTATTTAGTGTGTTATTTAGGTGTGGCCATATGCGTTATATTCTTGTTTTGGGGTTTTCTTTTTTATCTGCGCTCAATGCGTTTTCGGATCCCGCTTCATTCACCCTTGATTTTGCGCGACTCCAGAGACCCGTTTTTCATTTGGAGTTTTTACCTGGATCAGAAAAAACAGCAGAGACGGCCACTCTTGTATTAGATGACGCGAAAGCACTTGTGAAAATATTTCCTAAGTACCGTGGTATCGAAACTGCTGATGTGCGTTTGCTGGTCACAGGGGAGCTTTTAACTACTAATGTAACTGCCGTTAATCCAGCTGCCGTCACTCAGGCACTACAACAAGGTGTTTCTTTAAAAAGTATACAAAATGCCTTTAGTGGACATCCGAGTCAAACACCCATCACGACTTTAACTCTGTATTTAGTTCAGGAAGCGAGTGGCGAAGTTTTAGATCAGCTTTTGAAAGCTTCGCTTACCTTACCAGCAAGTGGTCGTCTTTCGGCTCCAAAGGTGATGGAGGTTTTAAAACTCTCCCGCCGGCCTCTGATGTATCACAGTTATCTTGCTTTTTTCTGCGAACTATTGACCCAAACACATGATCCCGAAATTCATAAATATGCACTAAAGCAGCTTGCAACAGTAAGCGATAAGGGAGTCGGAATAGCACAAGGGGCTGTAGAACTTTCTTCCCCCGCAGAGTTGCTTGTCAGAACATTAGAAGCCGTATTTTTAGCTCCCACTACTACTATAGGCGAAGTAAAAACTCTGATTTTAACTCAATTTGCGTCTTGGCAATCCCATGGAGTTCCTTTGAGTGACGGCGTGATTCAGCGGATCACCTCAGATCTTTATGGTTTGAGTGGTTCTTCTCCCTCTGATTTCCTTTTACCTGTGGGCATTTTAGTAAATAATTTCCGCAGAGACCAAGGTTCTTCTGAATCAAGACACACAAAAATGTTTGGTCTTGCAAATCTGATGCGTACTAAGCTCGGCAGTATTATATTGGGTGCTCTAAGTGACCAACAGGAAATAGCCTATATCAGTCTTAAAGAAACAGAGCTTTCGCTTTATGCTACTGAAGAGAGGAATGTAGAAAATGAGGACGATTTTACGAAACACCTAATCTCAATAGTGACAGGGCGTTCGTCTGATCGGGTCAAAATGGCGGCTCTCAAACATTTGGAAAAAATGAATTCGTTTCATTCCACCACATTTAAAGTAACTGGGCTACGTGGAGCGATCACAAGACCTCCTCCTGCTCAAGAAGCTAACGCCGCTGATCCTGCGCGTGCTGAGGGTGAAGCAAAAGAAAAAAAAGAGCTATCACTTAAGATTTTTGACGTATATGCAGGAGCTCTGATTAGTGCAATAGACCGCCACCAAGCTGAAGGCAATTTGATAGAGTTGTTTGGTAACCACTATCAATCATTAATGCAGATTTTAAGACATCCAAACATGCCCCCAGAAATGAAAGTTAAAGTATTTGAGCACATGATTGCAGTGATGGGAGATGTGGTCAGTGGTAAGACGGGTATCATGGCAATCGAAAGTGGATTACTTTTTAACATGATCAAAGCTGCCCCTGCAGAGTGGAATTTGGTGGGTAGGGATAGAAAAATGCACCTTGCACAACAATGTTATGACAGGATTATGATATTTTCTTCTTCGCAAGAGGAATTACAATTAGCATCTGATTTTATGCTCTATTTGGCTGTAGATGATGAAAATAGTGATGTGCGGTATTTTGCTTTATTACGCCTTAATTTTGCCTTGGCTTCTTTACAGAAGAATGGTGGCAGAGTAAGAAGTGAAGAGCTGGCTATAGCATTGCTTCAACGACGAGAAGAAGCTATGCTTCGCAGTGGTTTGCCAATGGCACGTGGAGAAGAAATCTTGCGGCAGTTGATTGCAGGATTTTCTGCTGTTGACGTGCGAGCTGGGCGAGCTGGCAACATGCTCGGTATTCTTGAGGATTATTTTTCTGATGATTCGTACCTCGCTTTTACGGACCCTTCGTTGCCACTCCAGTATTTGCTGAGATTTTTAGAACCACAATATGTCTACTCTTATTTTAATCAAGCAGGGACTGTCCTTGGCTTAATAGGCATTCATTATGGAGCGAGAGATCTTACGCCAAAAGAGCAATTAGTTTTTGAAAATTTTTTAAGGGGAGTTATTTCTCCAGTTCTAAGAGACGAAAGGCTGAATCAAGCTTGGGCAGGAGTCTGTCGTGACGCGGGCGATAGAACATTGAGCAGAAGTGGAAAAAGTTTTATTGACTCTCTCAGAGTTGGAGTGGTTGGGGCCTTTGATGTGACAAAGATGCCGCCTTGCAGGCTTTATCTCGAAGTCGAAGAAAAAAAACCTGATCCAGCTCCGCCGGGATAGGCCTTTAAAAAACCCTCTCGGCTCTTTCACAAGTGATGGCGAGGTAATTTTTTTTTGTTTTTTCAAAAAGGAAACTTTTACTGATCATTTTTTTCCACTCTGGGAGGGCTGTGCAAAAGTCTTGGATGACAAAGTCACAAACTGTTTGAGGGATTTTTAGCCGTTCTCTTGCAAAGTATTTGATGAGGTCGTTGCGAGTCAGGTTTTTCTTTTTACCACGAATCGAAAGGGCGAGTTCTTCCTTGGGTGCAGCAAGGACAAGGGTAGAATTGACCAGGTCATAGGCGGGGGAGAGCTCGATTTTTTCGTCTCTTACGATCAGGGAGAAGTTTTTGAGGTGCATGTCCTCATTTCCTATGAGGAACGAGAAAAGAGTTCGTTTGAATAATTTTAATTTCTCTAGAACAGGAAATGTACAAAAAGTGTCTACAATATTTGCAACTTGTTCCATGCTTGAATCATACTTAGTGTCTCTGCTTTTTCCACTGAGTTGTGCAAAGTCCTCCACATGGAGTTTATCTTTCTGCCCTTTACGGTCAAATCGTTTGATAAAATAGGTGAGGCTATCATCTTTGGAGTAGAGCAGTCCATGCAGAGGGACCTCAATGCCAACGAGAGAAGCTAAGCGCATTGTGAGGTCTTCGTTTTCTGGAAGTTCTTTGAAGCGTTCTACCTGTGGTTTGAGAATATACCTGCCCCCACAATCTACAATTTCGAAGGCTTTATTTTTTGGACTCAGGACGGCGCTCAATTTGGGCTGAACACCTTGGATCGAGAGTTGAGAAGATCTGGCTTCAGCCTCCTGACGTTGCTCTTGGGCTGAGTAGGGGAGGTCATTGAGAAATGTGAGTGTCGGAGAGAGTTGCTTTAGCCCCTTAAGAGAGTACTTTTTCTTGGAGTCAATTTCTTCGTATGTGATTGGACAGATACTCATGGGAGCTCTTTTACGGTAACGTCACCCACAAGGTCAGCCCCAACGGTTATGAGTTGTTTAAAATAATCGTACCGGTCGATTTTTTCTCTCCTCAACAATGATTCGAGATGAGCGCCTTCGGGTAAGAGTCCTTCAAAAAAAGGTGGGAACACATCAAATGTGTATAAGTGGTTTTTATTGGACATCGTCAATGCGATGGGTGGTCCTCGATACCCCTCAAGATAAGTGACGGTATATTTTTTATCGTCTGTTTCTTTAAGAATTCCAGCGAGGTGATCTTGAACATAGATTTCAGCTCTTCTCACTTGAGCTCCTTAGGGTCTGTTTCGACAAGTGGACTTTGGAGTAAGAGAGTGATGTTTAGCACATGGAGGACTTTGCGTAGGGTATCTAATTGGACACTTGGCTTGCCTTTTTCGATGTCAAAAATGACTGTCTTGCCTACTCCAGCAAGACTTGCAAGTTCTGCTTGGCTGAGGCCACTTTTTTTGCGATGAAAACGAACCATTTGGGGAAGTGGGTCAGAGGGGTGTGTTTTGGCTTTATCCATGATTTCTACTCTCTTAGGACGACAAATTACTATTATAGCAGTAATAAATCATACTTAGCTATATAATTTTTGTGATACTCTAGCAAAAAGTTTAATTATGCTGCCATAGCAGTAATTTTATTATGATAGATGTGAGGCGATATTGTCTGAGATAAGAAAGCGGGTGCCTATGCCACTTTTTTGAATTCAAGCTCGACTAAGCAATCAAGTGCATTAAGCAGTTTAACCATCTGGTCAATCGTTTTATGGTAAAAAGTTTGGTCCATTAAACGATAAAACTGAGTGGGCGAAGTGTTTAAATGTCGAATGATTTCTCGTTTACTGACTTTTTTTTCTTTGAGTAGTTTTTGGGCTTTGAGCGTTAGCTTATAAAGCAGCATCTGTCTTAAATATTCTGGATCTTTATTGTATTCTAGGACCTGATCAAGGTGAATAGTGACCTCTTTTCCAGATTTGAGGCGGCAGATAAAACCTTCCCGGTCAAGCTCTTTGTCTATAAATGTCTCTGAAATGAGATTCTGTTCTGTGTGGAGAAGGTGTAACTGAGAGTAAGGGTACTCGTAATAATCTTTTTCTGCATAGATCTCAAAAGTTTTTTTTCTATTATTAAGCAAAATTTTTTTAATTTTCATAATTTCCCTTCGTTTTTTAATTCATTGATTATTTTTAATAATTTCTTTGTGGTTTTACCTTTGATTGCTTTATTTTCATCAAGATCAAACTTTAGAATTTGCTTGTTGTCTTTATAGATATGAACATGGTGGCCATGGTCACCAATCCAATTGACAAAAATATAATTACCTCGTCGAAATTTTCCTATTTAGTGTAAAAGTGTTTAAATACAAAATCCTTCGACTTAAATAGTACCAAATATGTAACTATTTGTAAACTGCTATTCTGACTAAAGGCTTTTTATCAGTTCAGCGAGCTCGTACTCTAAGTGCCTTCGATAGGCTCCGGTCAGAGTTCTGAGCTCTTGCGTTTCGGCTTGTTCTTCGAGGGCTTTAAAAAGATGTTTGCCTCGGACCATCATTGGCAAGGTGAGTTTTCCCATTTTTGTTCGTTCCTCTTGAAAACGGACCATTTCGTCTAGAAGTTCTGTTTTACTGAGGCTTAAGATCATTTTTTCGTAGGCTCGCTCTTCTGCTTCAGTATCTTTTATTTCCCTGGCTACTTTTAATGAAATCACATTACTCATAAACACGCACCTTTCACGCGTGCACTTAGAGCAAGGATGATGCCAAAGTTCTGTGCTTTTTTAAGAAAATGTAAGTATAAGAAATTTATGGATTTATTGTGACTTGTAGGCTTTTGGTGTCAAAACGCTCTGTTTAAAAAATAGCATACTGACTAACCCATAAACCCTAACCAGAGCCCTAGAGAGAGGTATTTTAAAGTCACATGCACAAGGCACAGTGAAAAAGTCGCCTCTTTTGGAAAACAGACTGAGCTCAGGGCATACAAGAGAAAGAGTCCTGAAAGGCCTATAAAAAATGCGGGTAATTTTAAATTTACTTTATGTAAAATTTTCGAAAGATCGAGATACCCTTGGATGGGTTTCCACGTGTTCGGCAAGGGTTTGAATAAAAGTCCGATGCACATTCCTGCAGTCACAGCCACGACGGAAACAGTCTCAGGAGCTGGACGAAGGACTAAGGCCACAATTGAAATGAGCAAAGATAAGCAAACCCATGCTTGGAGAGGGAGAAAATGATCTTTTTTAGGACTTCTAGCATAAATCCACAAAATCACACCTCCTGCAAGCCATCCCCCTAAGACATCGTGTGGGAAATGAGCTCCCAAATAAATCCGACTGAGCCCGCTTAAAAGTGCTACGCCGAAGACAATGTACCATCTTTTGGGAAGACGAAAGTGGAGGGCCAAAAACCCCCAGACCACTAAAACAGCCAGCGTGTGGCCGCTCGGCAACCCAAACCCATTTGCCGAAGAGAGCTGGAGTATGGGGTCATAATGGATGGGCCGGTAGGTGGCAAAAGTTTGTTTTAAGATTCCATGGATTAATGTGGATAAAAAAGTGAGAAAAGCGAGTTCTACGCCCAACCTTTTACTAAACAAAAACCATAAAAGAGGGATGAGAATCATAAAAAAATACTGTTCTCCTAAAAAAGAAAAAAACAAAAAAAAGGGGGTCGCAAAGTATTTTTTGAGCTGCTGAAAGGCTCTCACACATTGGAGTTCTAAAGCGATGAGAGGGCTGATTTCCTGTTCCTTCGGCACAAAGGAAGCAGTAGAAATTGTTTTTCGAAACAACTCTTGAATGAGAGCAGCCTGACTTTGAAATCGCCACTCACTCGGGTGGAGTTTGAAGGGGTCTAGAAATTTTACTTCTTTGATTTCATTAAAAGAGACTTTAGGAGGGATGAGGGTAGACTTTGCCAGGATCTCAATTTTTCCACTTTCTGGAGTACATTCGAAAATAAAGAAATCATTTGCAGCTTGTGCCAAAAGGCGGGTTGTTTTTACTCTGAGTCCGGTTTCTTCGAAGGTTTCTCGGATTGCTGTTTCGCTCGCCTGTTCACCTTTTTCTGTCATTCCGCCAGGAAGGGAAAATCGATTGCTCCAGGTATCTTTGACAAAAAGCATAGAGTTTTCGACCCTTACTAGGCAGCCTGCATTTCCTATAAAATTCTGCTCAGAAGCGTTGAGTGAGGGGGTGAAATTAAAAATAGACAAAAGGACGTAAATTTTATATTTCATACGGGCTTATGAAGTTTCCTTGTCTGGTTTCTGATTTTACTGCTTGGATCAGCTTTATTCTGGTTTTTTCTTGTATGCAAGTAGGAAATGCTTTTGAGTTCAAAGAGCCTGCATGGGCTAATGTGAGCAGGAGTGAGTTGAGAGGATATGGCACGCTCTACGCCATGAGTGATATCCATGGAACTTTTGAGCGGTTTACGACTTTATTGATACAGGCGAAACTTATTGAAAAAGATAATTCGAAACTTGGATTTAATTGGATTGCAGATAAAGCTGGAGTTAGAAAAACAATTCTGATCTTAGTTGGGGATTATATTGGAAAAGAAAATGACAAAGATTATGATCCTATTGGTGTCGTTCTTTTAATTCAAGAACTTAAAGAACAGGCAGAAAAAAAAGGGGACAAAGTCATTGCCCTTTTAGGCAACCACGAAGCCGAATTTTTGGCTGATCCTGCAGAAGACTTTAAAAAAGGAGACCTTAAGAGTTTAAAAAAACACGTTCATCATGTAGCTGGAATTTCACCTAAAGACTTAGAAGATGATTCTGAGATGAAAAAAATTGCAAAAAAATTGCTCGAGAGTGAATTCGGGGATGATTTGAAAACATTTCCTATTGGGGCAAAGATCGGGAGTTGGCTATTTGCGCATTCGGGCTATATGGATGTTGGTGGTGGAGATGTCGAAGCTTATTTAAGCAAACTAACAAATGCGTGGCTGCTTAAAAATTATGACGTTTTAGTGGATAAGAAGTCACCTCGTGCTGCGTTCTTAGAAGCGCACGATTGGTGGGATGAGCCTTCAAACTTAAGGCAGATGCGGTCTATTTTTAAACAGCTAAAATTAAAGAGATTGGTGATAGGGCATGATCCAGATGGTCTAAAAAAGAGAGGTGAGATTGCGCTTTCGAAAAGTGAGTTCCTCATCAAATTAGACGCTGGGATGAATCTAGAGGCTAAAGATTCCAAAGGAAGGCTGCTTAAGTGTCCCATTTCGTCCGTTCTTAAAATAAAAAAAACAAAATGTATGCAAGTGGATGAAAATGGAGAAGAAGAACCCATTCCTGTGATACCAGGGTATTGAGGCAGGAGGCAATTGAGTTGGCCCCATTATTTCATCCCGTTATTTTTTTGCCTAAAAAAACCCATGTTTTTGATCTCAGGCGATTTTTGCCAGAAGAAAAAATCCTAAAACATAGATTTGGGATTGGTAAATATAACGAAAAACGCAGGGGCACCTATACGGCCTCTCTTTTTAGGGGCGGACGAGATATTCATATGGGGATTGATCTCTTTGCGCCCGTGGGAACTCAAGTTCATGCGTTCGAAAAAGGGAAAGTCTTTTTACTGGGGTATAACCCTAGGCCCTTTGATTATGGGGTCACTCTCATTACGGAGCATGATTTTGATGGACTCAAGCTCTATGCACTTTTCGGGCATCTTTCTAAAGAATCTTTGAGAGGCAAAAAAAGAGGGGAGAAATTTGGCCGAGGAGAGCTTCTCGCATGGATAGGAGACCGGAGTGAAAATGGGGGTTGGTTGCCTCATCTGCATTTTCAACTTAGTTTTGAAAAACCTAAAAAGAGAGACATGCCAGGAGTTGTATCCGAAAAGGATTTGCCCTTGGCTTTGCTTAAATACCCAGACCCCCGTTTGGTTTTGGGGCGGATTTATTAAAAAATATTCAAGACTAAATTTGATATGTATTTGCGCGTTAATGTAGTCCAGAGCGTCAAAAGGTGAATTTAAGTTAAGATATTAAGTTTTTATTAACTCTTCCGATCAATAAAACATGGAAATTAAATCACATGTTTTATCGGTGCCTTTTTTAAGTTTGGCTTTATCGTTTGTGGCCATACAAACCTCTCAAGCTGGGAATAACTTACATTTGATCGAAGAGGATACCAGCACGGGGTTTGCTATCTATCGAACGGGTATCCCGTCTGACGCACAAGATGTGGCTGAGCTCTGCCAGCTTGGAATTCAGGAAATGATGGTCTTGAGTGGAGATGCGGATCAGGCCGAATGGAAATACAAAGATCAGTGCCCCACGTTAAAAGTGGTCTACAATGTGGACACCACTCATATTGTTCCACTTGATAAAAAATTCTTAGATTATTTTGACTCCTGGGTCACAGATGCAAAGAGCAATGGCAAAAAAATTGCTTTTCGATGTTCTTGTGGTTGTCATCGCACGGGTCGATTGGCTGGGTATTATCAAATGAAATACCAACACTTGACCTATGGTGATGCGAAAATTGTAATGGCTGATCACGGTAAACTCATGGCTTTACTCAAGAGCTTGTACCGTCAACTCACTGCTCTCGATGATTATATCCATGGGCGTCCTTGTTCAGAACTGGCCGAATTTTGTGTGAAGGAGTAATAAAAATGAAAACAAATATAAAATGGGTTATCGCTTTTACAGTATTGGGGATTTCTCAAAACGGAAAATCTGACAATTGGGGTCCAAAAATAGAGGATCCTAGCAACGCTCTTGCTCTCATAGACGATGATGCTAAGAGTGGCTACGCTCTTTATCGTTCGGGCATTCCTAGCGAAGATGGCGTGGCTCAGTTTTGTCAGCTTGGGATTCAAGAGATCATGGTCTTAAGTGGGGATGCCAATAAAGCGGAGTGGAGATTTAGTAAGCAATGCCCCAGTCTCAAAGTGATTTATAATGTAGAACAAAATAGCCAAACACCCTTAGGTAAGAATTTTCTAGATCAATTTGATGCATGGGTGGCTGATGCAAAAGCAAACGGCAAAAAAATCGCGATTCGTTGTGATCGGGGTTGGCATCGTACAGGACGCTTGGCAGGATATTATCAGCTCAAGTACCAACACACGACTTATGAGGACGCCTCAGTGATCATGACCAATCATGGCAAATGGATGACCGATAAAAAATTTCTCTACCTCCAGCTCCAGGCTTTAGATGATTTTATTCATCACCGTGCATGCTCTGTAGATCAGAAGTACTGCGTGAGTCAGTATTAGCGAGGTATCAGATATAATAAACATACCTTTACCTCATTGGGTTCCGTTTAGTGTTTTATTTCTCCTTGTTTTTGTGGGCAGCTTTCCTGTCTTTGCTGAGGATCGTTTTGACCATAACCACTCCCTTTGGGACAAGATTCTTAAACAGAGGGTCACCCTTCGAGATTTTGTGAGCTCTGTGGATTATGAGGCAATCCACGCTGATCCCTCCATGCTAAAAAAATATCTCAATCAGATTGAAGCACTGACCCCTGAGCAATACGAAAGGTTTAGTGAGAACGAGAAGCTTGCCTTTCTGATCAATGCCTATAATGCATTTACTGTAAAATTAATCATCGATCATTATCCTGTTTCGTCCATAAAAAAAATAGGTGGAATTTTTTCAAGTCCATGGAAGAAAAAGTTTTTTAAACTTTTTGAGAAAGAGCAGAATCTGGATACCATCGAACAGGACTTAATTCGAAAAAAATTTAATGAACCACGGATTCATTTTGTCTTAGTTTGTGCATCCAAAGGATGTCCTCCACTTAAAAACGAAGCTTTTGTCTCTACTCGACTGGATCAACAACTCGAAGAGCAAGCACTTCTTTTCCTGAGAGATAAAAATCGAAACATTTTTATCCCAGAACAAATGGAACTTCAAATTTCCAGTATTTTCAAATGGTATGGAGAAGATTTTGTTAATAAATTTGGTTCAGTTCAGAGCTTCGTTTCTTCGCGAATGACATCAGATCCAAAAATGGCAAAACTCATTCTCAGTTCAAAAGTGAAGATCAGTTACCTTTCTTATGACTGGTCTTTGAATGGGAAATAAACCTGACAGGCCTGAGTTATTTAATTAAAAATGTCTTTGTTTCACTGTGGGGATGTATGCCTTGCACCCCTTGGTCCAAAAATAAAAAAACTGTTTGAGCTAGAGCCCCGAAAGAGTCGATTGACCATACTCCGATATTATCCGATATATTCGGAGTATGGTCTACTCTGTTCTAAAAAAGGGGAGCTGCGACTCGGCCACTTCGCGGCCAACAGTGCACGGGAGCACACACCTGTTTATTTACTATTGAAATAAATTCAACAGATTTTGCATATTTTCATGAGTTGATTTTGTATTGATTATTCCAGATCGTGGACGGTCAAGATCTAGAATCAGGTAAACAGTCATTACTGTCATGAAGGAATAACTCAATAAAGCAATCCAATCTACCCTTTTAGATGGAGTTGCATATCCAACAATAAAACTTCCTACAAAGCATAGTGCAAATAAAAGCCACAAGATAGACTCAGGAACACGCACTTTTCTTGCCTCCTCTCTTAAACTAACCGCATCA
>CAZBEI010000035.1:0-55398 GCA_964490895.1 uncultured Bdellovibrio sp.
GTTCCTGAAAAACTATTTTCAATACTAACTTTATTAACCTCAATACTTTTATCGATCAACACTTGGCAGTTGCTTTTGCAGCTGGAATCAAAAAGAGCAGTGTCTTTTGTGCTCGGAATTTTTTTGTAGGACCAGTTTTCTGCGGTACTCCAGTTTGTGTCCTTGCCTTCTCCAACCCATGTAAACTCCCTAAGCGCTGGGGCAAGACTCGGGCTTGGTACAGGCATTGGATCTATAGGTCTTGGAGCAGGAGCTCCATCCACAGGCCTTGTGGCAGGCTCTGAATTTTGTGTGATCTGATTGGCTTCAAGTCCTACAGTCTTTGTATTTGTTTTTATGGAATAGGTTTGCTCGCACCCGCAATACACAAGTAAACAAACACACCATAGCAAATTATATTGTCCCGAACTCATCTTTCCCCCGGTCTTTTAAGTCCCCTAAAAATGACTTAGTCTATCCATTTTAGAATATAATGCGACGAGCCGTAATTGTGTCTAAGTTGACAATATCATTAATATATTTTATTTAAAAATACTAAGACTTGCTAACAATCTAGGCAGCCAATGCGACGTTTTCCGGCTCCCCAAGCCAGTTTGACAACTTTTTTAGTTTTAGCTCTGAGGTTTCGATAAAAGTAATTCTAAAAAATCCGTTTTGAGAGGCTATAAACTTCCCCTGCAAAGACAGAGTTTCTGCCCCGCCTGGCGCTGTGATAAAGACCGTGCAACTTTCATGAGCTTTTTCCCATGGCACATTTTTAGCTAAAAGCACTCCTCCTAGTGAAATATTTTGAGTCAAAGTGATAAAAGTCTTACTTTCCGAAACCACAATGGCTTTTAAGCTCAATGTAGCCCTTTGAAACCGCCGTCTCTCTGCAGGCGGAGTCGCTTTGGGTTTTAAAAAAATGACATTGTCTCTATAAGTGGATCTTTCTTTCGAAAGATCCACCTCTTCGAGCAATTCTAAGCAGTTCAAAAAAGGCACCCAATCGGCATAGCCCTCTTTCCAAACATGCAGGTATTTTTTACCCGCTTCAGAAAGTGGCTGAGTTAACTTTAAAATTTCGCTTTTCGAGAGATCGACAGTTTGTTGACGCTTGAGAGAGTGAAATAATCTCCATTTTGACCCCATGCTTTCCCCTTTTTCCCTTATTTTTATAAACAAAAAAGATTAAAATATATGCATGCCCCTCAAGCACCTTCTCAGACTTATCTTCGTGGCTTTAATATCTAATCTTAATATAATAAACACTATAGCAGAAAACACGCCTTTAGATCAAGCGCTGAAACCAGACACTCTAGAAGAAGAGAGCGCATCCAGTGTCTTTCGTGACATGGGGGTCGTCCAAAGAAAGGCTATGAACAAAGCCAGGAAAGTACTTTTTTCTAGTTATTTGGCTATGGACTTTTCGGATGGACCTTACTCCATGTATGGAATTCACACTAATTTTGGTTATGCATTTTCTGATTTTTTCGAAATTTATTTTAATTTAGCTCCAGCTTTTATCAACTCAAAGCGCTCGATTGTGACTAAAGTCGAGGCACTTACCCTACAAAACGGAGCTCAAGCTACGATCACAACGGCGCTCGCTAAACGAGAATTTGGATTAGATATCATTTGGGCCCCACTGTATGGCAAAGACAGCCTCGGAACTCAAACTGTAGTCCGCAGTGACACGTTTGTTAAGCTCGGGGGTTCGATGATCCAATTTAATTCTGGGCAGGGGCTAAAATTTCAACTGGGATTAGGCAAAACTTATTTTTTATTCAAAAAAATGGGACTTAGAGTGGTGGCTTCGACCAACTATGTTCAAACCATTACCGATGGAGTGAAGTCTTTTAACCCGATACTCATCATCGAAACCGGGCTTGTTGCGTATTTATTTTAGAGGAGGATTTTAATGAAACTATTGCAACTTTTACTAGAAAATGGTGGCGTCGGAACATTTCTTATTTTTGTTTCGGCCTTTGTTCTCATCGTCATTGGCATGGAAAGACTCATGACTCTTTTTTATCGACTGTCGTATAACACTGATCATGCTATAGATACAATTCGAACTCATATTCTTTCTAAAAAATATACAGACGCTATCCAAGTCTGTAATTCAAAGCCTCATGCTCCAGATTTTAATGTCATCAAATCTGCTCTTCTGGCTGTAGAAAATGGAAGAGAAGCCATGCGCTCAGCACTGGGAGGGTCCATTCTCGAAGTGACACACAAATGTGAGACTCGGTTGCAATTTCTAGCCCTGATTGCAAACGTTTCCACCCTGCTAGGTTTATTTGGAACGATCACGGGGCTCATCAAAACTTTTGCGGCAATCGGAAATGCAGATGCCTCAGAAAAAGCAAAACTTTTAGGCATTGGGATCTCAGAAGCCATGTACTCTACTGCAGCTGGATTAAGCGTGGGCATTGCAGCCATGATCCTGCATACGATTTGTACTTCGAAATCTGATTCCATTGTGGGCCATTCGCAAGATGTTGGCTTTAAAATTATCACGTGGGTAGAGCAATCCGAAAGAATGAATCAAAACGGATAAATTAAACGGATAAATTAAAATGGATGATTTTTTCATAAAACCTACTAAAAAAACTATAAAAGAACTAAACCTTGTCCCTATTATCGACATGTTTACAACAGTGATCTTTTTTCTGCTTTTATCTACTACTTTTATGACCTTAAGTAAACTTACGGTGCCTCCCTCAAAAGTAAGCACAACTTCGAGTGTTTCAAACGAAATGCCAGTCTCTCCAAAGCTATTTTTAATCCAAGCACAGGATGGCGAAAAATTAATTTTGACATGGACCGGTCAAAATCCAGGCAGGATTTTAGTCCAAGTCTCTCCTCAAGAATGGGAAAACAATTCGCTTTTATTTATAGAAAAAGTGAAAAATACAGTATCAGAATTTAAAAAAAAATTCCCGCTAGAAAAAAGCATCCAGATTGGGCTCGGAAAAGAAGTTCCCTATCAAAACCTCATTTCTCTCATGGACGGAGTTAAAGAAATTATTCCAGATCTTGTTTTAATTTCATACCAGGAGGTAGACTCTTTTTCAAAAACCTCACTATGAGAAGACAGCCTCTCGAACTCCAACTCACAGCCATGATTGATATTTTTTCGATGATAGTTATTTTTCTCATCAAAGGAACTGTTTTTGGAACAACGGATGTCTCGATTCCAGAGGGGCTACGACTTGCACAGAGCATGAGCAAAGAAGCTTTAGAAATAGCACCCCAACTCATCATTACTGCGCAAGAAGTCAAATCCTCCGTAAGTTCTACCATCCTGTCGACAGACTCTTTTAAGGAAAGTGCACTCAGTGATCCGAAAATGGAAATCTTTAAATCAGATCTGAGAGGATATCTTTCGAAATTATCGCAAGACTTAAAAAAATCAGGCATTTTACTCAATGTCATTGCAGACCGAAACCTCCCATATCAAAAACTCTTTGATGTCATCAAAGTGTTTAGAGAAGTAGGTTTTGAGGTTTTATTGTTTGTCACTACAGGACCCGGCGGGAAATCTTGAGATGTTACTGATATTTATTTTAATTACTTTAGCAACACCCGCTTTAGCTCAAGATCTGCTCAAACAGATGCTAGAACAAAAAGATTTTTTAGGGGCACGAATTTATATTAAACAAATTTCACCAAAAATCACAGCGCCTGCGGAGTGGGCCGAGATGCGAGAACTTCTCTTCCAATATCCACAAATTGGAAATGATCTCATCTTAGGATGGGATCGAAAACGGTTTACTTCGAGTGTTCTCAAAAATGAACCTCAATTTAACTTAGACGAGCATTTAAAGCGAGCAGACGAGTATTTACTTTCGGGCCGCAATAAGGAGGCCTTTGCTTTATTTCAAAAAATAGCCCAGTGGCTCAAAAAAAGAGCGGGTATGCAAAAAATAAAAAAAAATAATATCCGATTTATTTATCCCTACTTACTGCACGGAATGGGGAGAGCTCTTTTTGCAGATCAAAGATTGAATGACGCCCTTGAAGTCTATGCTTGGATTCCACCTGATTACTCAAAATACCGTCAAGTTTTATTCGAAAAAATGTGGTGCGCTTTTAGAGCGGGAAGAGTGGATTTAACACTGGGAGCCATTGCATCTCAAAGATCTGGATTTTTTTCAAAGTACTTAGAACCTGAGACTTACTTGGTCCAAATTTACCTTTATAAAATGCTTTGCAGAGAAGAAGACTTGAAACAGATTTTAGAGGAAATTAAGGACTACAAAGAAAAAATCACAAACGGTCAATATGATTATATGGAGTGGGCCAAATCTGACTTAGAAAATAGAGCTCTGCTCAATTTAACGCTAGAAGCAAAAACACAAACATTCCAGCCTATTTCTGCAGACGCAAGACACAGAGAACAAGAAACTATCAAAAAATTTTTGAAGGGTCGGTTTCAATACCACCAAAAAAGGCTCACAAGCGAACTCTCACTGGTCCAAGCTTACTCCCAGCTAGCCTCAAGCACTAATACAGAATCTCTCTTAAAGCCGATCGAAAAACTCCCCAGCCGTGAAGCCTTATTTAAAGCAAATTTAGAAATTTGGCCTGCAGACTCTGCCGAAGATTGGATCGACGAAGTGGGGTCGCATCGTTTTATTGGTGAAAGCTATTGTACAAAGAAAAATTAATTCTATTTTTATTCATCTTTTTTTTGATCGGGGCCCAAAGCAGCCCACTGCCAAAACACCGAGAACTTCCGTATAAAATATCGAGCGACACTTACTCTCAGCTCGAAAGCTCAATCGAAAGTTATTCTGTCATTTTAGGAACAACAAAAAATCCAAAGCGGCGTTTAGAACTTATCCAACTCAGAGCTCAAGCAGAAATTGCACTTGTGCAAAATATCTTACTGGATCCAGAAAGAACTAAAGACACAGAAAAATTAAAAAAAATTCTAATGCAGGCCAAAAAAGACGCTTTGGACACTCTCAATAACGCAAAAGGTTACTTTATAGCGGGCTTATCCTTTATGTATTTGGATGAATATACACAGGCTTCGCAATACTTTAATAAAGCACTAGAAAAAGACCCCCACTCAAAAGATGCCCCTTGGATTGCTTTTTTTTTAGCTGAAGAATTTTTCGAACAATATCAATATCAAAAAAGCATAGACCTTTATCTCAAATACATCAATCAAGCTGATTCTAGCCTAAAACAAATGGGATTTTATAAAATAGCTTGGGCCTACGCTAGTTTAAATGAGGGCGAAAATGCAAAAAGATATTTCTTAAAAGTCATTACATTAGACCCAAAAACTGAGCTTTCAAAAGATGCTCTCAAAGATTTGGCATTTATGGCCACACAATTGAAATCAGAAGACGAAATCTTTAATTTTGCAAAGTCTGCCTTTAAAACCCAAGACCTTGAGCATGATTTTCTTAAACAAGTATACCAGCAAAAACAAAACCAAGGAATTGGAACACATCATTCTAAAATTTTGATCGCACTTTTAACTCTAGAAAAAAATCCAGTAGAAAAAATAAAACTCTTAGTGAGTACACTCCATAGTCTTAAAAGGGAGTATGCCTCCAGAGAGGCATACCAACTTTTTTTGCAAATACGAGAAATTTTTAAAACCACAGAAATTGACCCAAAAGAATTCGGAGAAATTGAAAAAAACCTAGAACTAGCCATTCAAAATCTCATCATAAGTGACGTCGATACTTTTACTGAAAAGGTCAAATCCCCTGAGAACATCCCAATCACTGAGCAGGGAGACAATCTCAAACAAGTGTGTTCATTTTTTATAGATCTTTTTTCGGAATCTCATTTGCGCGAAAACGTTTTTAACTTATGGCTTGAGGTGGATAAAAAACTAAAAGACTGGAATGATTTTGTACTTGTCACAAAACTTATTTTAAAAGACAAACAAATAAACACACATTTTAAAATACGAACTTCGTTAGAACAAATTGCCTCACTCGAAGAGCTCTGGAGTAAAGACCCCAAAAAAATTCAGCCTCAGCTCATTTCCTCTCTAAAGTTTTTTTATGAAAATAACTTTAAACATCCTGACTGGATTAAAGTCGCCAAAAGACTCTCCTCGCTCTTTATGGATCAAAAATCTTATCCTCCAGCGCTCCTCTGTTTTACAAAAATATACGAAATCGAACCAACCGGAGATAATTTCTACTGGATGCAATATACAAGGTTTCGCTTGCACCAATATCAGGCGGTCCTGGATGACAAAAATAATGCGCTTTTTCAAGCAAAAAAAGATTCTAAACTTGAAGAAATTCTAAGAGAGTCTGCACTTCAAGCTGCCTTAAAAGCGAGACAAGAAAAAAAACTAAATGAGTATACTCAACTCATCCACCGATTTTTAGCCCTCCAACAAGATTCCCAAAAATCTAAAATCGCACGAATCGATTACCTTTCGTTTTTAATAGACGAAAACAAATATGACGAAGCATTTTTAGAGATCCTTTCAATAAAAGAAGACGAAAGATTTTCTGTTGACTATAAAAAATTAATTCAAAAAATAGTTTTAATAGAGTTAAAAAAAGGGAATTTTGAAAAAATTATAAAGCTTCAAAAGCCAAACGAATATTCTTTTTTGCTCGCCCAACTTGCCCTGCGTCAATCCATTGATATTAAAAATCTAAACTTACTACCCAATGACAAAAAAGAATACTTACTAGGACTCATGGCCCTACTGGACCCCAAACAAGCCCTTCTCTACTTTCAGCTCAAATCTACCCTTTTGTCTCACTCAGAAAACGCCATTGCACTGGTTGCATTACGAATTGAGAAAAGAAACTGGAATTTTTCTCCCACCGCAAAAGAACTTCAGTGGATTGGCAATCTTTTGCCTGAATCCATGAAAACTTATGAACTTACTCCCATCGAAAAAAAAATTTTAAAGCTCCCGTCACTGAGTCAAGGTGGCAGCTCCTCTAAAAAGCATGAAAAAAATCTAGAATTGTTGATCCAGCAGGCAAGAACTTTAAGAACAAAATTAAATGCTGAAATAAAAGACAAACCCGTTCGGCTAAAACTTAGAATTTTGAGCACCTTCAAAAAAATGGAACAGCGATGTGCTCAAATGATTCAAGAATCTCCACCCCCAAAACAACTCAATAAAGAAGACATACTCAAATACAAAAAGGAATTGATTCAAGTTTCTCAAGAGTTTTTAGATCAATCCCGTCAAATTGAAAGCTTAGAACAAGGTCTCCAAAATTTAGTCACAAAAGAAGCACTCGACTCAAAGCCTCTCAGCCAACCTAGCTTACAGAAATGGCCTTGGCCACCTTTGTCTAAAGACGCAAAAAAAATCCTCGATTTAATCTCTAAAAAAGAATGGGTAGCTAGTCTCATTTTAGTAGACCTGCTGCGTCAAGACTTTGTCAAAAAGGATTTAGATTATTATTTAATCAGAACTGGAATATTATTAGGAAGCAACGACTCACAAGCCATGAGAAAATACCTCTCTGATGAGTTGGCGCAAATGAAACAGGAAAAAATAATAGAAATATGGAAAGAGTGCATGACACATGATTAAAAAGTTTTTATATTGTTTTGCTCTTACTTTTAGTTTGGTCAGTATTGCAGACGAACCCAAAAAACAAGATGCCGTTTTAGATTTTGAAGCCGATGTGATCCAAGGGGAACGAAAAAAACCAGATATCTTTTTGCAACTTGGAAAACAAAATCAAACCTTGGAGTCTGTCTTATTTACTCGAAAAGATTTTCGTGACTTCCATAGTCTAGAAAAAAATTGGAGACCTTCGTACGTGGAATTAAAAAAATGAAAATTCTAAGCATTTCTCGAGGAGGATTAGAACTTGCTCTCGTCCAAATTACAAAGAATACTCTGCTCATCGGTCGCTCTCCCAGTAACGATGTCGTCTTAAGAGCTTCAGGAGTTAAACCCATTCATTTTTTATTGGAATGGATTGGAGAGGGAGTAGACCAATGGTCTATTTTTGATATTTCAAGTGACGAGGGCACCTCTGGTGAGGGGGTGCTTCTCACTGAAAAAAACACCTCCTTCAAAGGCTTCTTATTTCAATGGATCGAGAATCGAATGGAAGACGCCGGTGCTTTAGGAGGAACAATCAAAGAAAATCTCTCGCTACTCGAACCCTCGTCTCATACAAAACCTTTGGGAAAACTTTTAGAGTTTGTGCAACTAAGAACAGACACAGGCTCTGTAGAAGAAATTTTACATATAAGACCTAAAAAACATAGAAATTATAAAAAAATTTCTAAAAATATTCCGGAGTTTAAAATCCATTGGCAGGGACAAGAAGGGATCAAAATCCTACTCGAAGAACTCCCTGGGGCAGAAATTTTTAATAAAGGAGCTCGAGTTCAAAACACTTCGTCTTTAGAAATGAAGAACCCTGATCTTATTCGCATTTCCTGGAAATCACATGACTTTTATATTCGCTTTGTCAGTGCAATTAAAATCCCTCAGGTTAAAAAAGTTTTTTTCAAGGATCCATTGCTCTTTCGGCTTTCACTGTTAGGGACACTGGGAGCAGCTTTGTTGCTCGCCGTCATTTTGACAAGAGGAAAGCTCTCTCCATTGGAAGAAACCAAACCTCCTCTTCGAGTAGCGACAGTCGAAATTAGAAATATCACCCCTCCGCCTGAACCTCCAAAAGAAATAAAAGAAAAAGAACCACAAAAAACAGAAAAAGCTGCGTCACCAAGCTTAAAACCTGTTCCTGGAAAACCAAGATCTGGACTCAACAACCCCTCTAAACCTACTGACATCAACACCCTAGGAATTTTAGGCGCATTAAAAAAAACAAACCGGGCTCTCATAAAACCAGAAGATGTTTTGAATCAAAATATCATTACAGAATCGATCTCTGGAAAAGAAGGCAAAGTGGTCCTCAAAAATCCACCAAGTGGTGTTTTGTCGCAAGAAGATCAGAAAAAATCAAACACTCAGGACTTGGCTCAAGCCGCCACCAGCATCCAAGGGAAAGAGATCTCCCTTTCAAACGATCAGGGTTTATTTGTGCAGCCTGGAAGTCTTGGGAGCGGAAAAGGATTGATAGGAAAAGGATTAGATTTTGGTAAAATCGACGAAAATATATTTCAAGTTTCCGGAGGTCTAGATCGAGAGACAGTGCGAAGGGTGATTTTTAGCTATCGAGGTCAGATTCGTACTTGCTTTGAGAGAGCCTTGGTCACTCACCCCAAACTAGGTGGTAGACTTGTGTTTGTTTGGGATATTTTTGTGGATGGAAATGTTCTCTCCGTAGAAATCAAAAAAACCGAGACAAGGTCACCCGTTTTAGACTCTTGCGTCCAGGGAGTGATCAAAAACATGAAATTCCCTCAGGCCGCCAACGGAAAAAATACAAAAGTCATTTATCCCTTTATTTTTCAGCAAAAGGGGTAATATTCTGAATTGACCCCAACCTCAAAACTTGTTAGTTCTAATCCATTGACCTACACAGTGGGGTGACGTACCCAAATGGCTAAGGGAACGGTTTGCAAAACCGTCTTGTGCCGGTTCGAATCCGGCCGTCACCTCCATCTAAGCCCGTACTGCTTCGATGGATCTTTCGAATACTTTTTGGAAAAATTTCTTTCTCAACTGGAGGTTTAAATTTTCAAGGCCAGTCAAGCGTCGACCTGAAAAAAGAAGCTCTACACTTTTTTTCTTGGGCCGAACCTGTTTGAGATGGAGCCTGGCCTCAGGCCCAGTGTCCAATGAATCTACAATTCTTAAAAGGGCCAGGAGTTTTACAAAAGCTGCTCTTTTTTCCTTGCTCCCAGCAAAATCTAACTCTTTGGTTTTGAGTTTTGTGCTCTCGTGATGCAGGCAAAGCCTCGCTACAAACTCAATCTCCCAATCTTGAAAAGTGGGCAAATGAGATTTTTTGATAATATAAAAAGAATGTTTTTCGTGAGAAGCCGGACTGACGGCCTCTCCAATATCTCTCAAAATAGTCGCAGCTCGGAGATAAACCATCCACTGCGTGTCCAATCCATGAATGTGCTTTAATCTCTGAAAAAGAGTTTCAGCGAGTCTCACCGATCTTTTGAGATGAGCAAGGTTTGCCCCCAAAGACTGGGCTTTGTCATAAAGACTCGCCATGGGCTGCTTTAGGATGTTGGGCGAGTGCTCTGGATGAAGCGCCCTCCGCTCTACTAAAATTCCATCTCGCAAAGAAAATGCAGTGGGCCTCGCTTTTTTAGCTTTCAACGCCACCATGCACTGCTCTAAAAGAATAGCTCCTGCTAAAATCATATCCACTCTTTTGGATTCCATTCCAGGAACGCCAAGCAACTCCGTAGTTGTCATCGAATGCATCTTGTCATTTAGATCTTTGAGATCGTCGATTGCAATAATGTTTTTCTTTTGAGTCTTTTTCAAAATCCGCCCAATGGCACGCACCGTGCCACTCGAACCAAGCACATGTCCCACTTTTGGCCAGCCTTCGTTTGAAATCTTTTTTAATAAAACCTCCCTGATGTGGGCACGAAGCTTTTTTAATTCCTTAGGAGGTGGTGGACTTCGTTTCAAAAAAACTTGCTGGAGCCTAGCTACGCCGAGTGGGAAACTGGCAAAATGAAGGATTTTTTTGCCATGGCAAATGCTGATTTCTGTACTTCCTCCCCCAATATCCACTAACGCTACTTTATGTTTTCCAAGCACCTCATGCGCCAAAACACCCTCGGCAATGAGTTTTGCCTCTTCTGAGCCAGAGATCACTCGAATTTCAATCCCTGTCTGCTCTCGAACGGCTTTAATCAATAAGTCTCTATCTTGGGCTTCACGCAGTGCACAGGTCCCAAAGGCAATGATCTTTGTCACATGGAGCCGATCCGCTGTTTTTTTAAACTTAATCAAAGCATGCAAAGTCCGGTGAATTGCATTTTTGTCCAGTTTTCCAGATATAAAGACACCTTGGCCTAAACGGACCATCATCTTTTCACGATGCAGTAACCTTACGGAATTTTTAGAAATAATCTCGTGAACATCAAAACGTACAGAATTTGTCCCCAAATCTACAATGGCAATCCTCATCATAATCCTTCTCTTTAGTTTATTAACCCACTTTGGTATGATTTTGTTAGAAAAAAACTAAAATGTCTAATAAGTTCCTCCCTGTGCAAAACCCCACCCCCACACCTCTGATCCATCGAGATTTAAGCTGGATTCAATTTAACAGTAGGGTCTTAAACGAGGCCAGCTCAAAAACAAACCCTCTGCTCGAAAGAGCAAAGTTCCTAGGGATTTCTGCATCTAACTTGGACGAGTTTTTTTCTATCCGATTTTCTTCCCTCAACCGAACCATTCTAACACTATTTCGAAAAGGCCACAAACCTAAGGCAAAGCGCTTAATGCATATTCGTGATTTGATTGAAAAAGAAGTCAATGTCTTTAAAACAAGAAAATCTGAAATATTCGAAGCCCTCCGTACTGAACTCAAATCTCATGGAATTTGTATTGTTGGGCGCAAGGGCGAAGACCCTGCTCACCTCGAATTGGGGAAACAGATTTTTCAAAGTCAGATTTTACCCCACCTCAAAGAATGTCCAGACTTTAGATCCAAAGACATTTCACAATTGGGAAATTTCCAAATGGTCGCCCTTTCTCTCACAGGGAAAGGTTGGATTATTCCTAGAGAATTGCCACCCCTCTATTATTCTAATACTGTGGTCTTTTTTTTAGATCATTTGTTAAACCAGCACCTAGGCCAAGTGATCCGAATCACTCGGGATGGAGATTTTACTTTTAACTGGGAAGAAGAAGACTCCGAATCGATCCCAGACATGGTCAAAACGGGGATTAAAAATCGAGACAAAGGCAGAATTGTTCGGATCCAATACACCCAAGGGTTACCCAAACGGATGTTATCTGAGCTTTCTACAATCCTCAAACTGAGACCGAGTCAAATTTTTGAAGCTCCAGAAACCCTCTGCCTCCATGGGTTGTCTTCCTTGACAAGCCCATTGCCAGAAGATTTTAAAACCAATCCTGCACTCTGCTACCCGCCTGTGAAAACAACCATTCCAAGAGTCTTCAAAAATTATCCTAAAATTATCGAAACGCTGAAAGTCAGGGATCTTTTACTCCACCATCCGTACGACTCTTTTGATGCCTTCTGCCTTTGGGTGAGAGAGGCCTGCAATGACCCAATGGTTACGATGATTGAGCTGACCGTCTACCGAATGGATGCCATTTCGGAAGTGATTGGCTCACTCAAAAAAGCGGCTCAGTCAAAAAAAATCAAAGTCATGATTGAACTGCGCGCGCGCTTTGATGAACTCAACAACATCCGCTTGGCCGAAGAGCTTGGCTCAGCAGGTTGCGAAGTAAAATTTGGCTTTGGAAGATTAAAACTCCACGCAAAAATTGCCCTCGTGACACGAAAAGAAGAAAGTGGAGTTAAACTTTATACCCACCTTTCTACGGGCAACTACAATGCGGTGACAGCAAGACAATACACAGATCTTTCGATTTTGACAGCCCACCCAGAAATTGGAACTGACGCAAGGACTTTTTTTGATGGAGTGTTTTGCAAGCAAATACCCACCCACTTTAAACACCTCATTTCGGCTCCCACGGGATTGCAACGCCGAATTTTACAACTGATTGACTTAGAAACGAAGGCTGCACTTCAAAAGAAAAAAGCTAGAATTGTGGCTAAGGTCAATTCTTTAGTGGACGAAAGTGTGGTTCAGAGACTCTACAAAGCATCTCAGGCGGGTGTTTCGATTGACCTTATTGTCAGAGGAGCCTGTTCTCTGGTGCCTGGAATAAAAGGCTTAAGCGAAACAATTCGAGTTGTCAGTATTGTGGATCGCTTTTTAGAACACAGTCGGATTTATTTTTTCGAAAACTCACGCACACTGTATCTTTCGAGTGCAGATTGGATGCCCCGGAATTTTTTCTCTCGACTGGAACTTGCGTTTCCTATACTGGACCCTAAAATATTTGAGTTTATAGAAAAAACTTTGATCCCAGCTTACTTGTCTGACAACATGAAATCCAATGAACTCCTCTCCAATCAAAACTGGAAGCCACGCGTGCCAAAGCCCGAAGAACCAAAAATGAGGTCCCAATTTTATCTAGAAGAGTTGTCTTTTAATAAATATAAAGGAACCGCGCTCGCTTAGGGTTGAGCCATCACTGATTTTAGGAGACGTTTTTGCCTAAGTCAAAATTTTAAATACATCCCCAATACTTTGACAGTCTCATAGAGCGCCAGATCATGATAGCAGGCATATTGGAATCCCTTAATGGCAACTCCCGTAAATTCTCGTGTCGAAAGTTTTTTGTCTTTTGAGACTTGGTTTAATAGATATCCAATTGCTAAATCAATTTGAGGTTGTAAACTTTTCAATGCAAGATTTTTTTGCAAACGCAGTCTCTCGTAAGTGAGGAGAGCCGGCAAGATATAGCTTGTTTGACCGATTGTAGATGGAGCTCCCACAAAACTCGCCTTTTTATAACTTTCTTCGCTTTCTCCCCATCCTCCGTCCGCATTTTGTTTGGATACAATCCACTCTAAACTCGGATAAGCCTTTTCTAAACTCATGCAGTTTTGGAGCATGAGGGCTTCTGTCACCTCTGCTGTGCCATAGAGATGATCAATGAGCCAGTCTCCTTTCCAAATATCTGGACTTTCGAAAGTTTTATGGGACATTAAAAACCGACACGCCTTTAGAACGGCCGGAACAGGAATCAGTTTTGAAAGTGTCTCATCTTTTTGAATGGAGTAAAATGCTTTCAAAATCCGAGCGGTCACATCAGCTTGGCTTTGATCTGCGAGATTGGGCACATTTGGCATCCCTATAGCCAAAAGCTTTGGAAAAAGCTGCGAAGTATTTTTGTCCCAAGCGCCAAACCCACCATCTGCATTTTGCAGTCCAAGCAACCACTGCGCCCCTTTTCTCACAGAACGCGAAATTTCTTCCCGTTTTTCGGGATGGAGGCTTAACCCTCTAGCAAGCGCATCTAAGACTGCAGCGGTGACATCCGTGTCTGGATAAAAGCGATTGTTTTCTACAAATGCCCATCCTCCGGGTTGGACATCTCGTGCGAGTCCACTCCAGTCACCCTGTTCAAAAATTTGTTGAGACAAAAGCCAATCAATGCCGCGGCTGGAGGCGAGTTGAGATTGCTGAGTGGGCCCTGAAAATAGCGCTACCAAAGTGCGTGGAGTATCCCAAGTTGAGCTAGCAGAAAATTGAAAATAGGTGGATCCGTCTTCGGTGGAGTATCTCCAGGAAAGAAGCCCGTCCCATCCTCTTTTTATTTCCTTCGAAAAATCAGATGCTCCCGCCACTTGTGCTTCGTTTAATGCAAGCATAGAGATCACATTCCACGCAGCAATGTACCAAAGGCCCTCTTTTTGTTGATGCGCTAAGAGCCATCCTAAACCCTCTTGTGTCCAAAATTCTGAGTCTCCAGGAAATACGTCGCTATCCATGCGGTCAACGATAAAATTGAGCAGCTCTGTTTTGCTGCTAGAATCATTTGAAAATAACCCTGAAAAAATAGGATCTTCGTAAGGGTTAGATTCTTTCTCCTTAAGAAAATCATGAAAGGATTTGACTAGGTTTTCTAAATCAACATCCCTCTCTTCGTTTGTGTTCCATAATTCATGGATGAGTTCTTCCTGCAAAAAAGCATTCAATTCATTCTCTAAGGCCTTGTGGTCAATGCGATCGCTTGAGTCTTGCATTACCGTATCAAATAATTTTTTGAGAAACCGCATGCTCAAGGAACCATCCGACAAAGTCGCAAACTTCTGACCCGCAGATTTGACTCGCTCAGGATCGAGCTTTTGAGCTCTGTGATGGCCCGCGTTGAGCCTCTGGTAGTGATCCCAAATCGTGAGCGGAATGAGCCCACCGCGGATGATCCCGATATTATAAATATTGACTGGAAACGAAAGGGGCAGTGAAAAAAACTTAGAGGTGAGGTGAGGGAGTTCTGAACGGGGTAAAATCCCGAGTGGGACTAGAAAAATTTTAAGATAAGAATTAAGTGCATGGGGTCCTCCGTTTTTATTAAACCAATCCCAAGTTTTTTTTACGGAAGTATTGTTTTCGTCAATCCCTATTTCTTTCAAAGCCAATAAGATGACACCTGTCACATCCACTTGAGGAGAACCATTAGGTGTATAAGACCAAGGCTTGTCTTTGTAATCATTCCACGCAAAAATACGCTCGGTAATTTGATTCTGGATTTCTGGGGTAAGAAAATGGAGGCGTTTGCCAAGCAACAAAACAAGAGCATCAATCGAAGGATCTGTCTCTAGCCCTGCTTGCCACCGGCCGTCTTGCTGCTGTCTAGAAATCAACTCTTGACTGAGTTCTTTTAAAGTTTTTTCAGTTTCAGCTTTGGTGGGCGATCCCGCATAGGAAATCGAACAAGCAAGCCCTAGAAATAAAGCGATTTTTAATGTATTTCTCATGATTACCCCTCTTATGAAAAGCTACTACAATGAGACCAAGCAGAGTGTCAAATTATTTTTCCGTGTGGGTTATCCTCAAACCCCCATCGTTCCAAAAAAATCCATAGCTGTTCTAATTTCATCAGGCGTCACAGTAGCCGTGCCTCGTTTGCTGACTTCTACTCCTGCAGCCAAATTCCCTAAAATAGCCGCCTCCTCAATGGAGGCACCTACGGAAAGAGCTAGAGCTAAAACCGCAATGACCGTATCTCCTGCGCCTGAGACATCATAAACCTCTCTCGCATATGTCGGAATCCATTTTACGGTACTGCTTGCATGCGTAAAAATAGCCATTCCCTCTTTCCCGCGAGTGATCACCACAAAATCAGCCGAAGTTGCCTTGAGTATTACTGTACCCGCCTGAATCAGGCTTTTTTCGTCCACAATACTCACCCCTGAGAGTTTTTCTGCTTCTTTGGTATTGGGAGTAAGGACAGTGGCCCCTTGATAAAAATCAATCGGGGTTTTTAAGTTCGGATCTACAGCCACCGTTTTTTTTGATTTTTGAGCAAGGTAAAAAATCTCTTTTACAAAATCTTTGCCGAGCAACCCTTTGGCATAATCCTCCACAATGATGGCATCACATACTGGAATAGTCTCCCTAATTTTTTTAAGAAGCAATCCTTGAACTTTCGAGGCAACCCCAGTTTGACTTTCATAATCGACTCGCAAAAGCTGCTGCCTTTCGCTCACAATTCGCTCTTTCAAAACCGTTCTGCGACTGGGGTCGACCACCAAATTCGAAGTTTTTATCCCTGCTCCCTTTAATAAATGCTTGAAATCGTCTGCACTGCGATCCTTTCCAATCACTCCAGTGAGCAAAGGAACTCCACCCAACGCTTTGACGTTGTCTGCGACATTGGCGGCCAAGCCCAATTTTAATTTTTCCTCTTGCACACAGACAATGGGCACAGGAGCTTCGGGGGAAATGCGCTCTACCTTTCCCAGTGTGTAACGATCTACCCCCACATCTCCTATCACCAAGATGCGCCTACCCTTAAAAAACTTTAAAATTTTGTCCAGTTTTTTTTTATCCAAGTCAGCTGCATGGATGGGTGAAATGGCCGTTTTCTTCATATTGAACCCCCTGTTTTTTCTCCCTTTTTAAGCTGCTTATGAGCTTCCTCCATGGCTTGTGCAACTGATAGGCTTTTCATGCAAGGATAGTAATTACAAAGATTTCCCAAACACTTAAAATCTTGCCCACAATAAACATCCGGGACTAAAACACTGGCCTCCGTATCTTTTTCTAGATAAGGCCCCCAACGGATTGCACTTTGCACTCGGATGGGCGAAAAAAAAGTCACAACAGGTTTTCCGAGTGCCACGGCCAAATGCATGGGACCCGTACTGGGAGCAACGACGAGAGCTGAAAAACTCATGAGACCGGCTAGCTTTTCGATGGGCCCTGCTTCTTTCCCACCATAATAAACAGCTTTGTCTTTATACTCACCTAATCCTTTTTCAATGCGTGCCATCAGCAATTCTTCTTGTGTGCCAAAGGTGAGAACTACTTGAAATTCCTCTTTGAGGAGTTGGATCACCAATTCGACATAGTGATTCTCTGGCCAGTTCAAAGCCGAGCCTCCCATTCCAGGATGGACTAAAATAAATGGTTTTTCGAATGTGATCCCCTTTTTTAGCAACCACTCTTTAGCTTGAGCTTTGATTTCTTCTGAGATCGACACAGTGGGAGCATAAGTTCTGGAACCCGCCCTCACTCCAACTTTCCTTAAAAGCTGGAGATTGTAATCCGCCTCGTGCATTTCGACAAAAGAACGCCTCTGTCTTTTTCCACGATTAAAAAACAAAAAAGAGTGCAGTTGACTCAAAGGCCCCACTCGGTACCTCACCCCAGCTGCAAAAAGTGCAGCAGCAATTTGCCAATGACTTTGGAGAACCACCGCAATTCGAAATCCATGAGTACGAAACTCAGAAATCAAATTAAAAAGTCCACCAAGGCCTTTGTGTCTCCCGTTGGGGTCGTAAACCATCACTTCGTCCACAAAGGGAAGCCCCCGTATCAAAGGGGCAAAGTTTTCTCTCACCATCACAGTGATATGGGACCCAGGGTTATTGACTTTTAGAACTTCCATCACTGGAGTTGACAAAATCACATCTCCCATTCGATCTGGACGCACGACTAGTATTTTTAGTTTTTTATTTTCGAGTGTCATGACTTTTTTGCTTTAAAAGTTTTTTAATTTTATTTTCTACTGTCTTCACGACTTGGTTTAGAGTCATTTTGCTCGTATTGATCAAGAGGGCGTCTTTTGCTTTTTTAAGAGGCGCATGAGCTCGTGTGGAGTCATTGTGATCTCTCTGCTTGATTTGTTTTTTGATCTCTCCTAATGAGTGTGTTTTTTTCCCGCTTTCTTGAAGTTCTTTATGCCTACGCTTTGCCCTCTCCATCACACTTGCCGTCAAAAAAACCTTTAGATCCGCATCCGGAAAAATCACAGTTCCAATATCTCGACCTTCTAAAATAGAATGTTGTCGACACCCTAGCCGCCTTTGCAAGCCCAAAAGTGCAGCCCGCACCTCTGGAAAAGCCGAAATCCGGCTGGCCACAAGGCTCATCTCAGGAGTTCTAATAAAATCAGTGATGTCTTTGCCATTGGCTAAAATACGACTGGAAGGCTCTTCTGTCAGATCTCTTTTAAATTCCAAGTGAATACTTCTTGAGAGCTCTGCGGCCTTTTTTTCTAACTCGGGGGAGTCCTTCGAAGAATAAACTCCATGGGCAATGGCTCGATAAAGAGCTCCTGTGTCAATGTGCACAAACCCTGTTTTTTCTGAAACAAGTTTTGTAACGGAGCTTTTTCCGCTTCCAGCCGGACCATCAATGGCAACAACAATGCCCTGTTTTGGTATACTCATGATACTTTTCTTTTCATACTCCTCTTTTTAGGCTGAGAAGCGCCTTCCAAGCAAATTCATTTTCTGGCAGCGATCCAATGCTGATCCTAAGTGCGTGATTTAAACCATAATTGGCCACAGGTCTAAAAATAACTCCTTTCCGTAAACATTCTTGATAAACGTCTATTCCTGATTTTCCAAATCCTTTTTGTGTGTTGATCAAAATAAAGTTGCCATGGCATTCCCAAAATGGAATTCCGGCTTCTTTAAGATGTCCTTTCCAAAAAAGCTGGCCTAGCTCATTTGTTTTCTGGGAACATTTGACGAAAGCGGGATCTTGTAATGCGGCGCAAGCCCCCACCATGGCCAGTGCATTGACATTAAAGGGCTGCCTCACCTTTTCCAATATGGAAACAATCTCAGGCTGCGCCACAGCATAACCTACCCTCAACCCTGCCAAGCCATAAATTTTAGAAAAAGTTCGGAGCCCCACCAAATTGGGGAACTCCTCAAATAAAAGACAGGGATCGGGGACTTGTTCTTTCGGCATATATTCTAAATAAGCTACATCGAGCACGACTAAGACTTGCCTGATTTTTAATAAATCGCTCAAAAAGGCTCGGATCTCAGGCACACCAAAAAACATTCCCGTGGGGTTGTTTGGATTTGCGAGAAAAACAAGTTTGACACTTTCTTTTCTCTGAACATATTCTACCATCTCTTTGAGATCAAATTTGAGATCATCTGAAATAGGAACTTCTAAAGTTTTTACTCCATGGATCTGCGCACACAGCCGATAGGCCATAAACGCGGCCTGTGAAGTCACAATGGAGTCGCCTCTCACACAAAAAGCCCGAATGAGAAGATCAATAATTTCATTAGAACCATGCCCAACAAAGAGCGAACTTTGAGAAACCTCACAGTGACTAGACAAAGCGTGTTTGAGATCAAAAGCGCTCCCATCGGGGTAACGGTGAAGCAAAGGCAAAAATTTTCGCATGGCCAAAAGGGCTTTAGGACTCGGCCCAAGGGGGTTTTCGTTAGAAGCTAATTTTACAATTTTTTTTAACTTAAACTCGCGCTTTGTCTCTTCGATGGGTTTGCCTGGAACATAGGGCTGCATGGCTCGAATGTAATCTTGAATCTCGGGATGCATGGTTAAGGGGCATTAAACCACTGGTCGCACTTTAGCGCAAGCCCAGTCGATCTCGTCCCATTCCCGAGCCAAACTCTCTAAAATTCCTGGAATCCAAACTCTTTTTATTTCGTCTAGCGTCTCACCTAATTCTAACAATCCAACGGCAGGAACAGGAGCTCCCAAGGGATCCAAATTCAATCCAATATGGAGCAACTGAGAAACGGGAGAGGCTGTCACAATAGAGACACTGAGCTTTCGATCTAAGACAAAGAGATCATCTCCACTTCGAGTCACTCTTTGTTTGAGCTTTGTATTCAAAGACTCCGCCAGAGTGGCCATGATCAACCTTTGCAAAAGAACCCCTTGAGGCAAAGAAATCCCAAAAAATTCGCCAAGAAAGTGCAACATGAGTTTAGCTTGGATAAAATCTCCCTGCATGCGGTCTTCCCAATCCACAAGGTGCTCGGTTTTGACATGACAGGGGCCAATAAAAGCTGCAATGGCAGAGCCTCTCAGTTTAAAGTGGGAAAGCAAATAATGCGGTCTTAATTCTACTCCAGTATAGGCTAACTCATCGGGGTGAAAGTATATCCTCAAAGAAGTCATGCCACCGCCCTCAAATACCTCTGACAAGACTCGCACTGCCCACAGGGCTTTGTACCTCCCTCATAACAACTCCAAACTTTATCAAAGGGGAATGGCTTTTGCAGCTCTCTTAGTTTTTCTACAATTTCTTTTTTATTGAGTTCGGCTGTATAAGAATAAACCTGTACGCGACTGGCGGTCGAATAGAAGAGAGACTCCGTACTTTTTTTTAAAAACTCAATGGAGTTATCTGGAAAAGTGGCAGCCTCTTCTCTGTTAAACCCGACGACGACTCTCTCTAACCCAAAATGCTCTGCAAAAGCTGCTGCTATATTGATAAAAACTCCATTACGATTGGGAACCCAAACGGCTTTGGCAGATTTTTGTGTGATTTCGGGGTCATCTAACTCATGGGGCTTAAGAAGGGGGAGCTTTGTCTTCGCCCCAGTCAAAGCATTGTGGCCCAATCTCGCGAGCCAGGGCAGCTCTAAGACTTCGTGTTTTACTTGATAGTACTGGCACAAAGCTTGAGCAGCCTCTGCCTCTTTTTCTTGAGATTTCTGGCCATACCGAATCGTCAAAGCGAGTCTGATCTCATTGTACTCAACTCCAATGGCCAAATTCGCTGCAGAATCTAGGCCCCCCGAGAGGAGGATTAAGCTATTTTTTAGCTGGTGCATCTTTAGTATTTTCTTTAGCATTTTTTGGGCCATAGACATAACCGCATCACAATGCACCCTCCTGAAAATAAGTTGCCGAACATCGGTCATTTTCCCAAACCGTCACTCGATGGACCCAAATGTTTCTGCCTTTCATCCACTGACAGAGTTTGTCGTATGCTAATTTTGCAATTTGCTCAGCAGACGGATTTGTATTTTTAAAGTCTTCTAAGGTATTTAAGTCCTGATGATCCCAGGGAGCAATCAATTCTTTTGTAGCATTTTTAAGCTCTCTAAAATCAATGGCCAACCCTATTTCGTCCAACTCTCGAGAGCGCGCAAAAACCTCCAGGCTCCAGTTGTGGCCATGCACTCTGGCACAATCTCCAGCGTAGCCCTCCAAGTGATGGGCGGCAGCAAAATCGACCTTTACTCTGAGCTCAAACATGCTCTGTTCTATACAGGACTACACAAAGGCTGTAAAGTGAGGTTTATCTCCCAAATACTTCTGTATTTTCTTTTTACCGAATTGTTCAATAGCTCTTAACTGATCATGAGTGGCACAAAGCAAAAGGACTGAATACAAACCAAGGCCTTTACGCAGCACTCTCGAGCTCAACATCCCATCCTGGGAATAAAATCACAGAAGGGTGAACTCTCAGCGCTCGCGCAAGGGTTTTTGCTCTTTCTACGCCCAGGCAAATTCTTCCATTTTCAATTCCAGAAATGGTGGACTGAGGCATTTCTGTTAGCTTAGCAAGTTCTAATTGCGAAAGCTCTTGAAGTTCTCGAATATGACGAAGGGACTCTCCTGGGGTTAGTTCCACTCGAGTATTTGCCAAAACAAAATTCCCCTTTGACAATCGATTATTAACTTCTTTTCCTATAGTCATGAGGCGTTATCTCCAAAATAATTACTTTTACTTCTTCATAATGGACCACATAAATCACTCTCCACTGTCGATTCAAGTACGAAGACCTTAATGATCCACATATTAAAAATATACTATATCTTTTTTAGTATGTCGAGAGTTTTAAAATCCAGCACCATGTGGTAAGCGTCTTCGCCACTTGGCAATGGACCACTTGGCAATGGGCCACTCGAGTAAAAACCCTTGCGAATTTGGGCGATCCCAAAACCTATCTTTTGATAGAGCAAAATGGCCGGGAGATTGCTTTTTCTGACTTCTAATACTGCTTTTTTAGTGCCCGCTCGAACAGCCAAATCTATCATTTTTTTTAACATCAACTGAGCGAATCCAAGTCCCCTTTGTTCTAAAGGAACTCCAAGATTTAATACCTCGCAGCGGTCATCTAAAATCCAAAATATAAGATAACCTAAAATTTTAGAGTCGGTCTCGTCATCCGTTAAAACTAAAAAGTGACTGTACGGTTTTTCAAGTTCAGCTTGAAAGTGAGACCCGTCCCAAGGAGCGGCTTGAATCCCACTTTCAATTTCTAAAACCGTTAAGAGGTCCTCTTTTGTCGCTTTTCTTAAACTGATTCCTTCTGTCATAATTTAAGCTTGAGTTTTATACCAAGAACCCCTTGGCATTGACAAGAACATCCTGTTCTTGTCCCTCCATCAGCTCCTCTCAAAAATACCCTTGCACACTAAACGGCTGAGCTCCATCTAAACTCACATCTCCTTCGTTTATGTGAACTTGAATATTTTGGTTATCAATCAATAACTGATGGGCTGCCCCCTCAGAACTGAAATCCTTGAGTTCGATATTTTCGTCCGCTAAAAAAACAACTCTATTCCACACTCCCTCTAATTTTGTACCCACCAAATCCCAGGTCTCTGTACGCCTGGCTTCGCGGTGCGTATTGACAACCCGTCTTCTTAGCTCATCTAGCATTCGATTTATATAGAGAGAGAGATCTAGCGGTGGAAAAGGAGCCTCCCATTTAAACACCATTTCTTTTGGATCTGGCAAATGTCTATGGGAGACTTGTGGCCAAGCCCCTGTTTGCCATTCTAGCAGGAGTTTTTCGTTTGGGTTTAAAACCACCTTTTTTAGCTCATCCATAGAAAGAGTGAGGGTTTCTCGAAGTACAGAATTATTTCCATTCACTTGATAGACATTAAGTAAATCTGCGCGCAATAACGCCTTCGAAAAAAACCGATTGCTAACGAGTCCAATAGCCATCTCTCCACTGTCCGCATTGATATTCCCGTTTGCAAAAGTAGTTTGATTTATGACAAAAACACTTTCTAAAGGACTCCCTCCTCCCTTGACCCACAAATGAAATTTTCTTTTGCTTGGATTTTGAATAGTTATTCTCCCCAAAGCCCAACCAGAACTCATCTTTTCTCCAAAAGTCGCAAGGGGTGGCAGTAAATCTCCACAGATGTTTTTATCCACTCCGACTGCAGGCAAAGGTCCCACCATCCTCAAACCTACCTTTAGATTCACCACAATGGATTCTGGCAAATGCAACTCTAAATTGAGCCAATGGGTATAAGAGGGATCTGCATTTTCTAAGCAGCCCTCCAGTAAAGTCGTAAGAGGGATAAACCATTTATTTCTTTCCTTATCCCAAGAGGCATTTTTTCTCTCATGGGTATTTACTTTCCGATTGGATGTATCCACGACTTCGTGAACAAAATAAGCGTCTTCTATAGGAGCGCCTAAGGCGTTTCCATCCCAGACCAAATAAAAGGAATTGCTCTGTGCAGGTTGAGCATACAGCTTAAGGACTTCCGTAAATACAATGGTATCCTGTGAAATTACCAAATCACTGCTGCTATTGAGAGCTTTTTCTCCTGGCAAAGACGCATCTCTCTCTAAACCCATCACAACGGATGGAGCTAGCATTTTTGCAGCCCCACCTCCGGCTGTCCATTTTAAATTCAAAGCATCTTTGAGCAAAACTTGTGTCACAGGAACTAAAATCTGTGCAGCAGGAGCCGCTGTGGGAATAGGTGTAGCCACAGGTTGGAGTAGAATCTGAGGCGAGGGAGTTGGCGAGGGGGCAACTTCGGGCGAAGAATTAGCCACCTCTGGCGTTTTCTTTTTTTCAAGGCTAGAGTCTCTTTTTGAAGTCCCACAGCCTGAAATTAGGCCCGAGAGTCCAAAAACCAGACTGAGGTAAATGACATCATATTTCTTAAATAACATAGGATCTCCTTTGTTTTATTCACTTTTCTCAAATTACTTCTCATCAAGAAGCAATTTGAATGTGAATCAATGCAAGGAGTGGGCCTTGGAATTGGGAGCCTACAAGCACCTATAACTCATCCGCCACTCAGTTTTATTTTCAGTCTCCTGAGAGGTGGACGAAAAAAGACTCGATTTGCTCAAAGATGTGTTTTCGTGGCCATAAGAGGTGGTACCAATCACGGCTTCGCCTTCTTCTACAATCTCAAATTTTTTGCCATGACAGTTGGCTCGCATCAGTTCTTCTGCCTTTGATCTAGCATCAGCATCATTGGGAGGATTGACTGCAATCACACCCCCTTTGCCTGGTTGAGAAGAAACCACTCGTGCTGTTGCACAACCTGCTAAAATAAGAAGGACGCACACTATAACAACTTTTCGCAAACCGATGGACATAAAAATCTCCTCTTTCTCGAAAACCCAAAATTATCCTTTTTCTTGTTTTTTTTGCAAGAGAAATTTGTTCATCCTCACAATTTGAGGTATAAATAAATAGACTTATGAACCTTCCAGAAGACCTCAAAGAACCCGAAATCCACTCCCCCCTCGAAACCATGCGACACTCCTGTGCCCACATCATGGCTCATGCTGTCAAAAACATCTGGGGGGACGCAAAATTTGGGATAGGCCCCACGATAGAAAACGGTTTTTACTATGATATCGACTTGAGCCACAAACTAACCCCAGAGGACCTCCCTAAAATCGAAGTGGAGATGAAAAAAATCATTCAGGCAAATCAGCCATTTTTAAGAAAAGAACACTCTGCACCAGAGGCACTCCTATTCTTTAAAAAACTAAATCAACCCTTTAAAATTGAAATTATCGAAGCTCTTCAAAGCCAAGGCAACACCGTAAGCTCTTATCAAGAAGGAGAGTTCACCGACCTCTGTCGCGGACCCCACGTAAAATCGACAGCAGACATCAAAGCCTTCAAACTTCTTTCGATCGCAGGGGCTTATTGGAGAGGAAACGAAAAAAACCCCCAACTTCAAAGGATTTACGGCACAGCCTTTGAAACTCAAAAAGAACTCGATGAACACCTCGCCCTCCTCGAAGAAGCAAAAAAACGAGACCACCGAAAACTTGGAAAAGAACTGGGTTTATTTAGCTTTCATCCAGAAGCTCCCGCCAGCCCTTTTTTCCATCCTAAAGGCACGGTCATTTATAATCGCTTGATAGAGTACATCCGCAGTCTTTATGGTCCCTATGGTTATCAAGAAATCATCACTCCTCAAATAATGGATGTCGGCTTATGGGAAAAAAGTGGGCACTACGAAAACTACCGCGAAAACATGTACTTTACTGAGGTAGACGAGCGCCAGTTTGCAATTAAACCCATGAATTGCCCAGCCTCTACTTTTGTCTACTCGTCACAAACCCGTTCTTACAGGGACTTGCCTCTGCGCCTGGCTGACTTTGGGAGGATCCATCGCTTTGAGCGTTCTGGAGTGACCTCTGGCCTCACCCGAGTGAGAAGCATGTGCCAAGATGACGCCCATATTTTTTGCTCTCCAGAACAAATTGAGAAAGAAATTTCGAGCGTTATTGAAATGATTTTAAGAACGTATGAACTTTTTCATTTTTCAAATATCGAAATTTTACTGGCCACACGGCCTCCGAAAAGAGTGGGTGGAGACGAGCTTTGGGATAAAGCCGAAAATGCACTCATCGCTTCTCTGAATGTCCTCAAACGACCTTTTCAAATCCACGCAGGAGATGGCGCCTTTTACGGGCCTAAAATTGATTTTTATGTACATGACGCCCTAAAAAGAAAACATCAATTGAGCACCATTCAACTGGATTTTAATATGCCTGAAAGGTTCGAATTAGAATATATTGACAAAGCCAACTCTCCACAAAGACCCGTCATGATCCATCGGGCTGTTTTGGGAAGTTTAGAGAGATTTATGGGAGTTTTGATCGAACACGTGGCAGGAGCCTTTCCCTTTTGGCTTGCTCCCATTCAAGCCAAAGTGATTACGATCAAGGAATTGCATGAACCTTATTGTAGAAGTTTTTATGAAAAATTTAAAGCGCTTGGATTCAGGGTGAGTTTAGATGCGAGAAATGAGTCCATGGGGCTTAAAACAAGGGAAGCTCAGATGGAAAAAATCCCCTACTCTTTAGTGGCGGGAGATCGCGAAGCACAAAGCAATACCTTTGCAGTTCGAAAATACGGAGAAAAAGAATCCAAAGTGATCACTCAAGATGAGATCTTAAAAACTTTTTTAGATTTAGAAAACGAGCCAAAAATCCGTGCATAAAAATTCGCGCATGATCTATGATGTCTTGTACGGATTTATTCCCATCACAGAGTGGGAAGAAAAAATCATTGATTCCCCTTTTTTTCAACGCCTAAGATGGATTAAGCAATTAGGATTTGCAAATTATATTTTTCCAGGAGCTGAGCACAATCGCTTTGCCCATGTGATTGGAGTCATGCACTCCATGGATCAAATGCTAAAAACCCTAGGCCTAGCCGTAAGTGATCAAGAACTCTTTGACCCTAAAACAAGTTCTCAAAAGACAATGCTCCATAAAAGCCTGAGAGTGGCAGCGCTTTTGCACGATATTGGGACCTTCCCTTTTAGCCACGCAATCGAACAAGCTTATATTCGCCATGGCAATGACGCGCGCCGTTCGCGGGGTGGAAATATTCAGAAAAATCCAAAAAATCTCCCCAACTCCCACGAACACTTGGGATCCTTTATCATTAAAAACACCAAGTACGCAGGAGGCATGACACAGATTTTAGAGGAATACGGATTTGATGTAGGCTTGATTTCTAAAATCATCAAAGGAGATTCCCCCTACCTCATTGCCAACCAACTCATGCACTCTGATCTCGATGCCGATCGAATGGATTATCTCTTGCGAGACGCACATTACACAGGAATTAAATATGGCCAATTTGACCGCGAATACATTCTCTCTAACCTGCTCACTTATGAAATGAAGAACGGACAAGTTGCCTTTGGTGTGACTGAAAACGCAATCCACGCGGTCGAAGATTTTTTGATTGCTCGGTTTAGTTGGTACTCTCAAGTGATCAAAAACCAAGGATCAGCAAAATTTGACATCATCGCCTCTCATTTGACCCAAGCTTTTTTAGAACAAGACCTCATGTACCAATTTCAGGATTTGCTTTCGATGATCGAAAGCCAAGATGAGCGTTTTTATTGGTGGAATGATATTTATTTTCTGAGTCGCTCTCAAGAAATCCTCCATCACAAGCTCAGTCAAAATCCAAAAATCGCAGAGTTTATTAAGATGCTTTTGTACCGGCAAACTCCTAAAACGCTCGGCCATCCTCTTTTCAAACACCGTATTTTGAGAGACGACGAAAAAACACACGAAAAAGCTAAGCTCATTCAGAAAATCCACCAATTGATTAAAGAATTCGAAGGGGTCTTAAAAAAACACGGCAATGGTACGGAGTGGATTTTAGTAGATATTCCAAGCGACATTGTCTTTACGAGAGGACTGGAGCACATTGTAAAAAAAAGAAAGACCGACAATCTCTACCTAGAACGAGACCCAATCAAAGTGATTTCCAAACAAGGAAAACCCTCTCTCTTGGTCGAGAGAGACAATACCCTTATGAAACATTTGTCAGGGTTTATTAATTTCATACCCAGTGTTTATGCCAACGAATCCGCTTTCCAACTTTTGAACGAAAAAGGACTCCTGCACCTTTTTTAGACCTTATCGAGCAATTTTGATTTCGGCCAAGTCTTTGTACAGACAGTTTGCTCTCCCTTGGTCATTGTCTTTCAAAGCTTGTTTTTTTTCTCCAACTCCTCTCAAATCAAAATTAATAATTGGAAACATCACCGATTCTTTATATTCATCTTGAGCGCCATTGCAATTGGGCACTCCTTCTTTTTGCCGCACCTCACAGCTGTGATTGAGTCCTAACAAATGTCCTAATTCGTGCAGAAAAATAGATTGCAGGTCAGGTTGTTTTTTTCCGCTCTTAAAAAAATTATCAAAATTTATTTCCATAATGGCCATAAAAATTTCGGGCAGGGGTTTGGCTGGTTTCGGACAAAAACTCGTCAAAGCAATGGCATTGGGAATGAGGGGATAAGGCCAATCATTGTCTTTGTAAACCATTACGCTCCCTACAAAATGTTTTTCTTGGATCAAAGTTTGACTGCACAAAGACTGAGGCTTTGGAGCATCTGTCTGCACGAGGCTATCTGCTTTTCCATAATTTAAAACTTGAAAATTTAAACTCGAAAAAGAAAAAGTGTTCCACGTGTCAGCAGCTTTAGTGAGCGCAGCCAGCTCATCATTTGTAAAACCATTTTGTTGGATCTGAATGGCCAATGGAACAGGCACATTAGCCCAGCGGCCCGAAAGAGTGCCCACCTGATCCTGTGGCAAAACACAGTCTTTAATAATGCTCGTTTTCTGCTGGTCCAAAGAACAACTGCTTGTAACCAAGCACCAACATACTAATATTATTAGATATTTTAATTTCCCCATAGTTTTCTTAGAAATCCATTTTGTTGACTTAATTAGTATACTATTAATGTCCACGCTATGGCAACGTCGAATCATTCGGGTGTGTCTTTTTTGACTCAACTTCTGTTATGGTGTAAAAAATGTCACCCGTGCATGATAAAAAAAACCTAAAAACAGTCCTCATCACAGGGGGCGGAAGTGGGATTGGCTTAGAAACGGCTAAACTCCTTTTGTCTAAAAAAATATACCGTCTGATTCTTATTGGAAAAGATAAATATAAACTCCAAGACGCTCTAAAAACTCTGGCGGCATCCCCAGACGAGGTGAGTTTTTTTCCATGCGACTTAAGAGAACCTGCCCAAATTAAACGAACTATAGATAAAATAATAACAACGCACAAAGAGATTTATGCGCTCATAAACAATGCCGGTATTTATCCCTTTGGCGGTGTTACAACGACAACTGAAACAATCTGGAATGAGGCTTTTGCCATAAACCTAAAAGCACCTTTTCTTTTAATTCAGGGCCTCGCTGCTAAAATGGCTAAAAATTCGAACGGTGGCAGGATTGTAAATGTCGCCTCCACTGCTGGGATCCTCCCCAATCACTTTGCTCTTGCTTACTCCGTATCCAAAGCAGCACTCATCCACCTCACTCGCACTTTGGCCAAAGAGTTGGGCAAAGATAACATTACAGTCAATTGTGTTTGCCCAGGGATTGTCCGCTCCCCGCTCCACGTTGCCTATCATCCAAACGAAAGCTCACTCGAAGATTTTTACGCTAAAAAAGGTGCAACTTTTCCATTGGGAAGAATTGGGGAACCCAAGGACGTGGCTCACGCCATTGACTTTTTTCTCTCGGAGGACTCCGGCTGGATTACAGGAGACACTTCTGTAGTAGATGGAGGAAGACTCTTACTTTAAATCTCGACTATTCAAAGAGCCTTGCTCGTCTGTTCGATGTGATGGAATGCCCAATGAGTTTAATAAATTTAAAACTCGAGGATGGGGATGGCCATAACGATTGCCCAAACCCGAAGAAATAAAACAAAAGTGGGGCTTGAGCTCCGATAAAACACTGAGGTCCGTAGAGTATTTTGACCCATGATGACTGATCTTGAGCAAAACTGGGAATTCTTTTTTTAAATAATATTTTCTAACCCAACTTAAAGCTTTTTTTTCCTGTTCGCAATCTGCATCTCCCATAGAAAAATAATAGGAATTTTGCAGAGGAATCCAAAAAACACTCATTTGATCATTTCTAGCGTTCTTTTTAGAATGCGAAACCACACTCACGGGAAACGGAAAACACCCCGACTTCCAATCCCCAACAGAAACAGGAAACCGTTTGACTTTTTTTAAAAAAGACACTCCTGTCGGTGTATTCAGCAACTCTATCGAAGTGGCCACACACCCAATGGGCACTACGGAGGCTAAACGAAAGACTCCCCCCACGTGGTCTTCGTCCAGATGAGAAAGAGCAATCCAATCGATATGGGTGATCTCTCTTTTTGCAAAAAGTTTAATCCAAGCGTCTGTCGAAATGGCTTTTTGAGAGCCCACGTCAATGAACCCTATTTCAGGCAATCCTCTTTCACGTCCAGAGTTTTTTTTCACTAAAGCGGCATCTCCTTGTCCAACATCCAACTGTTCCACTTGAGTGGCAAAATCGGTACTTTTTCCGAACGATGGGACCAAAAATCGAACAAGCAAAAGAACGACAATCCCTACGGAGTACTGCTTGAGTCTAAATTTAAAGAAAAAAAAAGAGAGAGCCGCACTCAAAATCCCAAATCCAAAGGCCCAAAATGGGATCACCCACAAAAAAGGTAAGCTGAGAATCCATGACATTAAAAAAATTAAACTTTTTGTTACCACTATTGCTGAGAAAGAAAAAATAAGTTTTGCAAGAGATAAAAAATGAAGAGAATAAAGCAAACAGGCAAATATCTGTAACGGAAAAATGAAAAAAACAAAAAGATGGAAAGTAAGGAGGCTGAGCAGTGGAGTTGCAAGACAGACAAGTCCAGACTCAAAAATATCCACGAGAGCCACCAAAACCCAAGACCCTAAAGCCAATTTGACATGGCACCATTTCAAGTTCCGATCTGTAAATCCCACCATGAGCGAACCTCCAACCGCTAACGCATAATGAATCCGACTCGAAACCCCGTCGTGAGATCTTAAAAACAGGATTGCATCCAAGCACAGAGAAATCAAAAGTGGGGAGTAAGTTCTCCATTCGAACCCGAAGCCTTTGGCTAAAGCCCGAACGAGAAGCACAATCCAAGGTCGCAACATCCCAGCTCTCATTCCCGAAAGAGTCCAAATGAGGAACCACGAAACAAAGGTAAGGGTTCTAGATAAGAACAATCCCACAGAAACTGAGACTCCAGAAAATCGAAACAGCCAGCCCAAAAATGCATTGAGCATCACTGCAAAATACAAGAGATGAATCCCCGTCACTGTAAAAACATGAACAAAGCCTAAAAACCAAAAAAATGAAGTGGCGTGTCCCGAGCTCTCCTCATTTAAAAATAATTTTCTCAAAATTCCAAATGTGTCTTTTGCACGATAAAACTCTGATATTTTTTCTCTCACCCTTTCAGTTTTATTTTTTATCTTATTCAATACAGAAGGAGCCAAAACAGGAGTAGAATAAGAAACTATCATTGGCAAATCTTTTACAAAGTATCGATAAAAAACAGGTTTTCGAAAACTTTCTGTATGCCACGAATGATTGACCAAAGGCGAATAAGCCCTCCAGGTACCCTTCCAGTTCCCACAGAGAGAGCTGACGTGAGTTTGTTTGAGCCATTTTAACCAGCCCTCATGCGAAATACACAAGGACTTATGATCCCCACCCGAAAAGCTGGCCCAGCAGTTTTCGCTTCCATTTCGATGGGCTAAAAAGGGCTCTGCACAAAAAAATTCCTGTGCAAAAAGGGCGGAGTCGAAACTCAAGACTGTCAAAAGAAAATAAATCCTCAAAATAAAAACCATGGATCAAAAATGAAGCAGATTCTATGCCAATGTGCCAAAAATTGAAATTTCGGGCATAATAAGAACAATGGACCCTGATTTACTTGAAAAAATATTCTATTTGTCTCAAATTCTAATGGCTGCTCTTTTTTTAGGAGCCTTTTTATTTAGAATTCCAGGGCTTGGAAAATCCAAGTTTAAATCAAAAGACAAATTCAAAACACAAATCTCGCTTGATTTAGCCAGCGCAAAAATATCCAAAAAAGCACCTCTCCTCTTAGAAGGGGTCGATATCCACGCCACTGCACACGAACTCTTGGGAGTAAAACAGGGAGCCACAGCCGAAGAAATCAACAAAGCCTACAAAAATAAGATCAAACGGTATCACCCCGACAAAATTGGCCCACAGGGCGAAAAAATTGCAGAAGCCTTAAACCTAGCCAAAGAAGCTTTACTGAAAAAACCAGGGCCCGTCTGAAATCACTACAGCGAGTCCATTTTTCAGCCTCAATTATACTTTCTGCAATGTTTAAAAAAGGTATGCTTTATGCATCGTAAACAGCTATGCCATTTCAAATCGGTGCGCCTCTCCACTCTGACCCCATCCCTCAACTTCAATGGATCGAAGTCTCTACCTCCTTTCAAATCCCAAGTTTTCACATTGTCGGGCTTCCAGGCCAAGAAATCTCAGAAGCTCGAGAAAGAGTCAAAGCGGCCATTGAGTCTTCGGGCTTTGAATTTCCTCGAAAACGCGTGGTGATCAATCTTTCCCCTGCATCGGTCAAAAAACAAGGCACCGGGAGCGATCTCTCGATTGCTCTAGCTGTTTTGGCACACTCTCAAAAAAGGCCTTTGCCCAATGAAATAGGGGTGGCCTGTGGGGAGTTAGGACTAGACGGCTCTATCAAATCCACAGGACAAACAACAAGAGTCATCTATGCAGCCACACAAAATAAAACAAAGTTTCTGATTCTTCCACAAGAAGACGAAGAGCAGGCACTGAAAAGCTTAAATTTAATAATACAAAGTAATGAGTTCAAAAATCCACCACCCAAACTTGTTTTTATGTCCCATTTAAAAGAAGCTTGGAATTTTTTATTAAATCAGGACTTGGAAGTTCAAAAAAAATTCTATAAATACAAAGCCAAACCAGCTCCTGACATAGAAGCGCTCACGCTTCTACCCCTGGCCCCATCTTTAGAAAGAGTTTTATGTATTGCCACCACAGGAGATCACCATTTGCTTTTATTGGGACCCAAAGGAATAGGAAAAAGTCATGCTCTCGATTGGCTAATTGCACTTCAGGCCGAACCTCAATCCAAAGACACTTTGCAACAAATCCTACTGGCAGAACTCAGTTCTCAAATCACTCAATCACAAAACCCGAAGGGTTTTAGGTCCACACGATCTAATGTTCGGAGAATCAGCCAGCACGTTAAACCGGCCTCTCTCATTGGAAGCACCTCTACTTCTATTTTAAGGGTGGGCGAATTTTCGCTCGCGCATGGCGGATTGTTCATTGCTGACGAACTGTTGGAGTGGCACCGAGACAGTCGCGAAGCACTGCGAGAACCTTTGGAAAGAGGAGTCGTAACATTGACTCGAAATCAAGGCACTCTAGAACTCCCCGCAAGATTTCGACTGGCTGCCAATAGCAATTTATGTCCCTGTGGGGGATGGCCTAAAAATGTTCCACTCCCTTTGCATGAAAAAAAGATAAAGCTTCAGAAGTGCTATTGTCGCCCGCATCAAATCAGGCATTACCTCTCGAAACTCTCTGGCCCTATCTTAGATCGAATCGACCTTGTCTTAAGGGTGACAGACGGTTCTCAAAATAAGAATGCAGCTCACCCCATTCAAATTGTGGAATTAAAACAAAAGATCCATAAAATAAGAAACCGTCTGATCTCCAAATTTGGAACCACACCCGGTCAACTCTCTCCGCACGAACTAGAAAAATGGTTAGAAAAAAACCCTTCTTGGAGAGAGGAGTTCGCCCTCAAAAATGCAATGACACTGAGAAGTCGCCATAAAATCCTAAGACTATCACTTACTCTATCTGCCTGGGATCAGATGGAGTCCCCTACTTCTGCCCATTTTTTAGAAGCTTCTCTTTATCGTTCAGACCGATTTGGGTTAGGAGACGAATCAGGTCTAACCTGACACACTATTAATATACTTAGTTAATTTAATGTTTTGACTCATTAAGTCATAAGGCGTAAAATGAGATTTGTAAGGGGATTTCTAGGGGTGAAAATTAAAAGACCGATGTTTTTATGTACTTCTTTATTTTTGGCAAGTTGTCTGAGTAGCAATTTGTCGCCAAATGCTTTTAACTCAAAAGAGACCGTAAACTCTGCTGTAAACTCTGAAGATGCCCAAAACAATTCGCCACCTACAGCAGAAAATGCGGCTCCAAACGCTTGTTCATACTTAAATAAAAACACTCCTCAATTTCAATTCTGCATCCAATGTAAAAATTATATTTTAGAGCGCCAGAATACTAATCCCTCTGCTCAATATGACTTCATGGGGTGGCTCAATCAATGCATTTCTCAATCCATAGCTTTTGGCAGCCCCTCGGGTGATCTTTGTACTATTCAATGCCCTTATGGGAAAACACTCGATGCTAAAAACTGTTCTTGCCAAGATATTATACAGAGGTTTGTTGCCACAGACCCACACGCTCCCAATATAACCACCTATTGGTCTGCCCAGCAATCTAAGAACGAGGGAACAAACTTATGCACAGCCGAAGTGCCTCTCCGTTTTGAAATTACAAATCGTGGTAATACTGACTTTTTTAAAAATAAATATGAAGTCGAAAAAATAGACCCTCTCTGTAGCGATGACATTCTCTCTAACGTCGAAAATCCAAAACCTCAGTCTTTAGGACTTGCGACTTCATCCTTCAAAATTTCTACCCGCGGTTTAGCACAATACGAAAAGCTCAATGTCCCACTCCATTGGACACCTGCACTGACTCAAACCCTTTCGCACCTTTCTTACAATCAAGCTGATCAAAGTTTTTATGGACCTTTTGCAGGGAAAAATCAATTCGAAGCAGACTTGGGAGAAGCCGCTGCTGGGCTTTATCTTTTTAAGTTTGAACTCTTTGTTTTTGATGATGTAGATGTGAGTAATAGTAATTTCGAAATGACTCTGAAAGTAAACAATAATGATTTGGATGCTTTAGTTTCCACTTTTTCAAATAAAATTCCATTTTATTATGGTCGCACCCGTCGTCCCACCGTTTTTAACTTAGATTATTATGCAAACTTTGACATCAATCAGCCTGCCTTGCCACCTTATCAGTGCGAAAGGAGAGGAAAACGCCCGCCCGCATGTCCTCCTCCCCCTTCTCCAGCACAGCCTGTGGGAAAATTTTCTTCTTACTTGGTAACAAAAATTTTTGGGCACGAAGGGATGGGGAAGCCTATAAAAATTATTTTGTCCGGAACAACAACAACAACAACTCGTTGGGGCATCAATCACCCTGAGATCTTAAGCCACAAGGGACCAAGATGTGCTGTAAACTATTCTGTCACGGATTCGAGCAACCTTACTCAAACTCAAAGTCTGAATTTTTCACTCAAAACCTACTGCTACCATCAAGACGGTCCCATGAGTGCTGTCCTCGCTCCCCATCCTGATCTAAAATGCGAATGTAGAGCCGAACTCGATTCAAAAAATAGGGAATAAAAAACAACGCGGCCCGTCTTTCGGTCTTGCACAAATCTGCTACGATTCCAAGACGGGGGGATCACAATCATGAAAATTTTATCCTTGATCGGAATTTGCTTTTTTACAATGCCCAGTTTTGCCGGAGAATGGCTCCATTTGAAGGTTGGAAAAATTCAGCTCCAAAGTTATCCTGGAACAGCTCTCAATAATTCAGAAAATTTTGTCATTCAGTTTTCGCACTCCATTTCCAGCCAAGAACAAAATACTCTCAAAAATCAAGGCATTGAAATTCATGGCTACATCCCTGACGACGCCCTGCTCGTACATGCCAATGCTTCTCAAATCGCAGAAGCCAGAATCACCTTGAGTTCTATCAAAGCGGTGAGTCCTTATATCTCAGAGTGGAAAGTGGATTCAGAGCTTTTTCAAAAAAAGCCTGGAGAAGAGTCTTCGAAAGAGCTTTTTCATATTCGGACCTTATCCAAAGGGAGCGACGTCGAAGTAAAATATTTATTAGAGAAAATACCCGGTGTAAAAATCATAAACTTTAGCAACCGTTCCATTGCAATAGAAGCACCCACTTACCAACTTCAAGAAATTTCACAGCTCGAGGGGATCGAATGGATTCAAAAACTCCCTCTTTTCGAAACTTTCGTGTATCCCATAACAGAAGTAAAAAAAGACGACCCTGCACCTTATACAGGATATGAGTCGGGCACAAAACTCATGGGATTTGATAAAGCTTATGAGCTTGGAATAGACGGCCACGGACAAACAGTAGCCGTAGCTGACACAGGCGCTGACACAGGAGATTTAGGCACACTCCACCCTGATTTAGCTCAAATCAACAGGGGCTACCCCATGGGGCCTTGGAATACCTCCTGGGCTGATCCGATGGGACACGGCACCCATGTTTCTGGTTCCATTGTTGGAAACGGAAAATCCTCGGATGGAAAAATCCGTGGAGGGGCCTTCAAAGCAAACCTCATTATGGAGGGAATGTGGAACAGCGTCATCAATAACCTGATTATTGAGCCTGATTTTAATAAACTCATGGGAACTCCCCATAACCAAGGGGCTAAAATCCACTCTAATTCATGGGGTTCTGCAGCGAATCTTGGAGCTTATGACAGCTTTGCCGCTAAAGCAGACGAAGTCATGTGGAATAACCCTGACCTTTTAGTTGTCTTTGCAGCCGGAAACAATGGAGCAGATTTGGACAAAAATGGAGTAGTGGATTTGGGTTCGATTTCCAGTCCTGGAACTGCAAAAAATATTTTGACTGTCGGAGCCTCAGAAAATCTCCTTGAAAAAGGAGGCATTCAAAAACGCCACTGTGACCTCAAAGAAGGACAGACAAAATGGGGAATGGAACCTCTTTGCAGTGATACGCTTTCCAATAATCCTAACGGAATTGCAGCATTTAGTTCGCGTGGTCCCACAAAAGATGGGCGCATCAAGCCTGATATTGTCGCACCTGGAACCAATATTGTGAGCACACGCTCCAAGCATCCGAACGCCCAACTCCTTTGGGGTGCCTATGACGCCAACTATGTCTACGCAGGCGGAACTTCTATGGCCACTCCACTCACGGCAGGAGCAGCTGCTGTGACGAGAGAATTTATTGTAGAAAAATTGGGTGTGGTAAGCCCCTCAGCCGCTCTTATAAAAGCCCTCCTCCTCCACACTGCGCAAGATCTCTACCCAGGACAATATGGCGAAGGAGCTACACAAGAAATTTCTAAAGTCAGGCCCAACTTTCAAGAAGGCTATGGAAGAGTGAACTTAGAAAATCTAGTCCGTTTAGATACAAAAACTATCGTTCTAGATAACACTTTAGGTGTGGGAGTTTCAGAAGAGTCACACACCCCAATTGAGCTACTCGAGGGAGAAAACTTACGTGCCACTCTTGTCTACACAGATGCTCCCGCAGTGGTTTCGGTTCAAAAAGCTCTGGTCAATGATATTGACCTTGTCATCTTAGGACCTACACAAACCTACCAACTTGCCGATCGAGTAAATAATACGGAGATGTTAGAACTAAAAAACTTGGCTGCAGGCCAGTATACGATCGTCGTCAAGGGCATCAATATACCGCAGGGCAAAAATGGAAAACAACCCTACGCTTTAGTGGTGAGTCGGTTTTAAGTCCACCCCCCACCAACAAAACCACGCCAAGACCACGCCTCCCACTACATCTAAAAGGCCATGCTGTTTTGTCGTGAGGGTAGTCAAAATGATAGCCCCACCCCAAAGACTCATCCAAAATAGCCCCTTGGGTTTTTCGTAAAAAAGGGGGATCAGGCCTATTGCAACCCAAAAAACATGGAGAGAGGGGAAACAATTTACAGGTCGATCAAAAAAATAAATAAGTTGAAATAACCAATGAGAAGTAAGATTAAGCTCGGGAATAGTCCTCCCAACCGTCGTAGGGAAAAAAAAGAATATAAGATAAGAAATAAAACTCCCAAGTCCAGCGGCATAAAAAAAACGGGAATAAACAGATTTTTTTTTGATAAAAGCCACCACTGCCATCATAAAAAAAAGATGGGTAGAATAAATCCAAATACTCCAAGCTATAAAAGGAATCAAACGATCTACCCAAAACACGGGCAGCAGAAAAGCTTCTCCAAGATGGAAATGATTGCTCAAAAGATAAAGCCCACTATAAAAAACAAAACTTAAGACAAAACTCTTCCATTTGAGCTCAATTGGAATTTGTTTGAAGTGCATTTATTTTCCCAAAACGACTTCGGTATCTCCCATCACATCACCTAGGCGGTGCCCGCCTGCCATTTTGTACATCAAGTAAATCTCTATCGCCATCAAAGGCACTCCTAAAATGGCTAAAATAAACCAACCCCATATCGGAATGATAGAAAAAAAAGTCGCCACCCCCACGGGGAGATTTCGGAGAGCAGACTCTCGATAAGTGGGTGGCCTTTTTTGCAATCGATGGATCACTTTTAGACCCATGATTTTTTTTCCAACACTTTGTCCATGAAAGGGACCCCAGTTCACCCCATCTGCAAAAAGACTATAGAAAAACCCTATGAGGGGGCCCAGGGGATACGGACATACAATCGCTATGAACATGACCACAGATAAATCCATAACTTTAGCGATGATTCGATTGGACAGATGGACCTTAGAAACCTCTGTATTAAGTACTAAAAACATTTTTATGCTTTCTCTAATCCAAGAAAAAAACGATCCATCAAATCCACCATACTATGGACAGCAAAAATATGGGCTTCCTGAATTCGACTCGAGTTCTTGCCAAGACGAGCACATAAAAACAAGTCACAAAGCTCTTTGAGCTTTCCACCGCTCCCACCCGACAGACCCACAACTTTGCTTCCAATTCTTCGAGCCTCCTCCACGGCTAAGAGAACATTCTTGCTATTTCCTGAGGTGGAAATTGCTAAGACAACATCTCCCTTGCGGGCCAAGGCCTGAATTTGTTTAAAAAAAACAAATTCGTAGCCATAATCATTTCCCACTGCTGTGAGAGTAGAACTATCGGTGGTAAGAGCAATGGCTGGGATGGGCCTTCGCTCAATCAACATCCGCCCAATCATTTCTGCTGCCATGTGCTGAGCATCTGCGGCAGAGCCCCCATTGCCTAAAATGAGGATTTTTCCTCCAGCTACAATGCTCTCGCCCATCATCTTAGCTGCTCGAATAAGGGCTTCAGAATTTTCTTGAAAAAAATTTTCTTTAATTGACAAAGATTCACGAAATGTTTCAAATAGGTATTCTTTTGGATTCATAGGGAGAACATACCATGGCGCAGTCAAAAAATGTCTTAGAAGTTTCGGATTCTGACTTCGAAAATGCTGTACTTAAGTCTACCCAAGTCTCCTTAGTGGATTTTTGGGCAGAATGGTGTGGTCCCTGCAAAATGCTAGCCCCCACCATAGAGGCTATAGCAGACGAATATGCTGGAAAAATTAAAGTCTATAAAATGAATGTCGATTCAAACCCGAATACACCGAGCCTTTATCATGTTCGTGGGATCCCCACAGTAATACTATTCAAAAAAGGTCAGGCAATAGAACAGCTTGTCGGGAATCAGCCTAAAGACACTTTTGACGAAGCCATTAAAAAGCATTTGAAATAGTTGACCAGGCCTTTGGAAAAGAGGTATCCTTAAACCTAAGAGGTTTATCTAAAAACCCAGAGGGTTTTGGCTCCATAATCCCGAAGGGATTTGACTCCAAGGAAAGGAAGATAGCTCATGGAAACACAGAGCTTTGTCGAAGCACAAAGTTTTATTGCAGGATTTATCAAAGATTTTCAAGGGGATGGAAAATGGGCACTCATACCCATTTTAATCACTTTGGCAATTTCAATTGCGATTTCATTCGAACGCTTTATTCGGCTTTTTTTGCAGTACAACACGGATGGCGCTTCATTCATGTTCGAAATCCAAAAATACATCTTGGCCAATGACCTAGATGGAGCCATCAGAGTTTGTAACGGAGCAGGACAAGCCGCGCTCCCTAAAGTCATGAAATCCGGCCTCCAAAGGGCCTCGCGTGACGAAACGCAAATTCAAAATGCAATCGACGCCTCGAGCCTAGAAGTTATTCCAAAACTCGAACGCAGGCTCCCCAACCTCGCCCTCATCGCCAACATTGCAACTCTCCTTGGGCTCTTGGGTACCATCATGGGACTCATCAAATCATTCGCAGCCGTGGGACTTGGAGATCCTGCCCAGCGCCAAGCGATTTTAGCCATGGGTATTGCCGAAGCCATGAACGCCACTGCACTTGGACTCTTTACTGCCATTTTTACAATGATCGCGCACACGCTCTTAACCAATCGTGCGACAAAAATCTTAGAAGAGATCGACGAATTTGGAGTCAAACTCATGGATTTGCTCTCAGCCAGAAAGTATCGCCACTCTTCTGAGAAAGCTGATTAAGGAGGGCCCGAGGCGTGTTTAAACGACCCAGCTCCCGCAGACGAAGATTTAGCCAGCAGATTTTTTTAAACCTCGTACCGATCTTAGACACGATGGTCTGCCTCATTGGTTTTTTACTTTATACGATGAGTTTTTTGATCCTCGTTTCGATCGAGTCTCCCTTCCCTATCATTAATCCCGCAGACAATGCTAAAAAACTTTTAGAAAGACCCCTCCAATTAACGGTCTCTTTGAGAGAAAACGAGGCTGAAATCTGGAGTCCTTTTGGAAAAATCACACCCAAGAAAATCCCCAACCTCCTCCCAGGTCAGCCCGACATCAAAGGGATCCACAATGGGCTTTTGGAAGTGAAACAAAAATTTGTACAAGAAACAAAAGTGGTCTTGAGTCCATTTCCAGGCGCAACCTACGATATTTTGATTGTCACCATGGACGCGATGCGATTGCTCGAAGCGACCGATCCTCCACTTTTTGCAAAAAACCCCAAAACAGGGGTGGAAGAACAGCTGAAATTTTTATTTCCAGAAATTGTTTTTGGAAATTTGTTAGGAGACAGCTAAGAATGGCATTTTACCGCTCCATCAGAGCCAGACGTGCACCCCGAAGGCTCTCCTATGCTTTCGACCTTCAGCTCACAAGCATGATGGATATTTTAGTCATTATTGTTATTTTTCTGCTCAAAAGCTATTCTGTGAGTACCAATTCTTTTAGCACTGTTCCTGGCATCAAACTCCCCTATTCCGTATCACCCGATGTTCCTCCAGACAGTCTCCAAGTCATTGTCACCCCCGAAGGACTCACGTTCGAAAATAACCGTATTATAGATTTTGTCCAAACAGCAGAGGCCACAGGCAGTAGCGAAGGAACTTATTCTTTTAAGAAAACAGATTTAGACGAGGGCGGGCGCAGAATTGTGCCTCTCTATGACGCTCTTATCAAAGCACGCGAAAAATCAGAGCTCTTGCGAGCCAAATCTCAAGCCAGAGACGCCAAGGGAAATCCGCTGCCTTTCGAGGGGTTCTTGGCCATCCAAGCCGACAAAAGAGTTCAGTACGACACCGTCCGTCGGATCATGTACACAGCGGCTACAGCTGGGTATAAAATTTTTAGATTTTTGGCACTTAAGCGGGAGATTTGAGCGCTATTTATACTCAATCAAAAAATTAAGCCACGGCGCTGAAACAGGTTGCCAGAGGATTTGTGGAATCTCTTGTACCAGCATAGCATTGGAATAAGTCACTCTACAATCCACATTGTAATCATAAGTAAACAATAGTTTAGCATCATGACTTGCCTTTACGGTTAATGAAGTATTTATCCAACCCACTTTTTTAATATTATCTATTGCAGCACCATCAAATGTTATTTTATATTTAGATACTTCAAGCTTATTATTATCAGGGCACGTTTCTTCTGATAAAAATATTTTTACAACTGCTTCTGATCCATAGTTTTCTACAAGCTCCCTAGGGATATAAATATTTACACTTGCTTTATTTATTGCTCTATAAACACCATAATAGTCGATTCTATCTACCTCTAAAAACTGTATCCCCTCTATCCCTTTTTTCCCTTGCACGACATAGGCCTCAAGGCCAAGGTCTGGAATTTTTCTTTTTTCTAGTTTAGTGACAAGAGGATCCTCAAACCCTAAAGTGAGAAGAGGCTCAGTTAACTCATCCAAAACTTTTCGCAACTCAGGCTTAAGTTCATCCTTGAGAATGGGTCTAATATTTGTACTAAAATAACCATAAATTTTATTGCTCAAATCCTGCCAAGTCAAATTTTTGGGTGGATCATTTGGAGGCACCGCTGGTGGCGGCTCTGGCAAAAAACCAGAATAACTCATGAACTGAAAATCATCCAACAAGGCTTTCCACTTTTCTGGAGAATGCACCTGTTCATTCATTTTTAGATCATTAAAAGTATAGCCTAGTGCAAGACGTGCGATCTTGTATTCTAACTCTTCGAGAAAATAAAACTTAAGCGCTGTTTGGATTAAAAAAGCAGAATAAATCAGTGTAAAATCTGTAAACGTCGCCCCTTGTACTTTGGGCTGGTTTGCGGCCTCAACATCATATTGATTAAATTCGATGGCAAGGTCTAAAGATTTTCTTAAAAAAGAGGCCATGAGAGCGTTCACTTCGTAAGAGGTTTTTTGATCTACCATATTGTCCACTTCTTCTGCTCTTTTTTTAATGTAGCGAACAATGAGCTCAGTATCCGAAGCCTTGCTTTCACTGACAGACTTATTGAGCCCCTTCATGATCTCGTCTCTGGCTTGGTGGGGGGGCAAATAAAGAGTCCATTTTTTTAAATTCATCAATTTTTTCTTAAGCTCCTTGACCTGATTAGGAAAGTCAGAAGGAATATGACTCTCTGTGCCTACTTTTCCTGTAGGAGCTTTGGGTGCGTCATCTGCTTTCGCAGGTGGCCAAAGCCATTCGCATGTAAACAAAAGCACCACTAAAGTAATGACAAAAAAGAAATACTTACTTTGCTGCTTCATTTCTGATCTCCTCAAATACGAAAAATTTAGCAGCAGAACCTGCCCTTTCTTTTAATACGGGATTGATCACCAAAATCCCTTTTTTAAAATCCACCTGAAGAGCAAACACAATTCCGGAGGGTTCAGAAATAGACCGGTCTGACTCGTCTCGTCTTTTTCCTTTCATGATCCAATAATCAGGTACCTCAGAAGTCTGAATATTTTTTAGAAGTCGGTGTTGCAGTTTTTGAGAGTTCACTAAAGTTTCCTCAAAATTACTAAACTGCAACAAATAACTTTCCTGGGCGTTGGTGTCTTCGTTATAAGGATCTACCAGAATTTCAATCCCGTTTTCTACAGACGCAGCGGGCACTAAATTTAAAAATTTTACCGCTCCAGAGGGCTTAAATATAAGCATTGGAGATAAAATACCGAAAATATTTTGGGTCAATTGATCCCCATCCTGAGTCGAGAGTTTAATTTCTTTCGGATCACAGGCGTTGAGATAAAGAGAGGGTTCGATGTATTTTCGGGTCACCCAAGCACCATCACTGCCCAAGGGATTGAGCTTAAAGAGTCCAATAGAATGAGAAAATTGATCCACCAAATAAAAATTAGCTGCTACTACCGTAGCGTTAGAGTCAAACTGCAATAAAAGAGCATGTAGCGCACGTCCACGACTTGATGAAACTTTTTGAAATAGAAGTTGCAAAGGAATCTCTCCATAACGGCCTCCCCATGATTGCTGGATCAACTGTGAAGGAAACTCACCTTTTAGATCACTCGCCAAAACAAACAAACTCCAAAGTATCAAAAAAAAAGACGCTAAAATTCTTTTTAATGGCAACATAATGTTATTTCTCTGTGATTTTGAGCCAGTCCCATCTCTTGTGATCTCAAGCACCGCCTGAGATCAGTAGAGGATGCAGCATTGTAGAGCAATTCCTGGAGGTCTGGAAACTCTGATGGAATAAAACTCACTTGTATCAAAGTGCGGGTTCTTTCTTCGTAGCGCGGAACTGGCTCTTCGATGGTTCGCCTATAGTCAGTCCTGCAACAATTTGTGCGACAATAGTTGGGATTTGGCCTTTCGACTAAATCTACACCGGTTTGTGCAATATAATGCTCCTCTACCGCATGTTCCACACGAACTGGAGCAGTCCATTCTTGAATGTAATGGTGAACAAAATTGTAAGTGTCAGAAAAAGTGTCATCCACTATTTTTTTTGTAGAATCGGGTTCGGTAAAATAATAAGAAGCACTCTGAGAATGGCCCTGATTTTTTAAATAATTTTCGGCGGCGCCGCCCATCTGAGGAGTGGGCCTCAGGTAACCCACTAATTTTTGAGCCAGATACTCCTCTAGCGCTCGTCTTTGGCTCAAGAGCTTGCTTGCGAAACCAACTTTAGTAAACTGATTTCCAAGAGGGGAGCACCAAACTCGCCTCAAGACTTCGAGCGAGCCCCTTTCGAAAAAAACAAGAGGAGCAAGTTCGTTGGACCCTAAAGAAGCTAAACTATAATCTCTTAGCGTCTGTGGATTTGCATTTCCAGTAGGATGGCCTAAAAAATAAAAGTGTTCTAATGTTTGTTGGACTAGGTTGAGAACCGCTTCGGCGTAGTAAGCATGAAATCTGCTTTGCATTTCTGCAGAGCGACTCGCGCAGTGGTTGCCACAGACAGAGTGATTTGGACAGTTGTTTCGACAAAGAGATCCATTGCCCAAAAGATCAATATCCACTGTTTTATGAATGTATTCTACAAAGGTAACTAAACGCTCCAAAAAACGCCAATGCTCTATTCGTTCTGGAAAAAGTATAAGCGAGTCTGGATCATTTAAGACAGGATAGATCAATTGAGCCAGTTCGTAAGCAAAGGCTATTGCATTATCTGTAAAAGTTGGTGTGTGACGGCTTCTTGAGTTTTGATAAAGAAGCGCAAGAAGCGTGTGATAAATATCAGCGGGAGCTTCCGGATACTCACCACGTGCGGCCTGTCGGGCCAGCCTGCGGGCTGAATTGATTTGCCCTGAAACGTCATTTCCACCCAGATGAGACTCAATTTGATGAAATGATGGCAGCGTAGGTTGAGATGCAATAACACCAGGTTGTGCTGCTAGATTTTCGTTCAGTGGAACACAGCCAGGCTCAGATTTGGGCGGATCTGCCGCTAAGATAGGATGAGACAATAGAGATAAAGACAGAAAGAAAAATAATCCAATTTGATTCATACTTCCTCCAAGATGAGCACTCACTAGCGAATACAACGCTGCGGGTCAACTTACATTGACTTACAGCTATGCCACCTTGTTCTGAATTTGTGAGTCTACTGGGAACCATTGATCAGACAAAAACTCCAGGGATAAGTTTTAATGCAAATAGTTTGCTGAAGACTTTATCGTGACTAAAAATATTTACCCCCAAAAGGTTTACCTCTGCAGCAATCAATAAATCTACAACTCCTAAAAACAACCCTACGGATTTAATTTTTTTTAAAAGCATTTCTGCATCCATCAACAAACTTGGTAAAACATCAATAACCTCAAGGCCGCCCAAAACATCTTCCAAGAGTTTTATTTCTGACTTTTTTACACCCTGCAGTAATTCTAATTTCACAAACTGAGATAATAAAATTTGATTGTTGTTAAGCAATGCCTCAAATTTTGGTTCCTGTCTTCCTCTAAAAAAATTCACAAAAACCGAAGTATCCACAAGTACTTTTGCTGTTTCTAAAGTCATTTTTTCGAGTCTACCTTAGGTTCTTTGACGGTTTCTTGTTTTATTTGTATCTATCCGTATGTGCAACTTTCCGGCTAACTGCAAAAACTTTTCCCTTTTTTTCTTTGAAATGAGCTCCCTCAATCCCAAAATCAAAGTTTGAGTCTGATTAAACCCACTCAATAGGACTGCTTCCTCTATTAAGTCTTCTGGGATATTTGTTGCTATTTTTTTAAGTCCCATAATAAAAGGCCTCCTAGTATAGAAATAATACCATATTTTTTCTATACTTTAAACCTATTTTTTTATATATTTAGCACTATTCTACTAATCCTTAAGGGCTCCCATCAATAAACTAGTTTATTGATGGGAGCCCTAAGGGAGCAAAAACCCTTCTTGCTTTGCAAATTTTACTAATTGTTGATCTAAACAAACAAACTGAACTTCTGGATACTCCATCTGCAAAACTCCAGCAGAGCCCAATTGGACACTGTCTCCAGTTTTCATACCGTAAAGTTTTTGAAACCTCATTCCAGTTCTTGCTGCCCTAACATCTAAAGGCATAAAATTAAACCCACGCTGCACTTCACTCCAAAGATCCTGAGCTAAGAGCAGCTCCTTAGGTAACAAAAGCTTTTTTGCCAATTTACGCTTAAGTACAGTTTCTGTTTCAAAAAGAGTGAGCCAAGAAGTAAATTTTGGATCATCCTTTGTAGAGCCAAGCCAGAAGCGACATTTCTGAGTTTCTTCCTCTTCTATAAAACAAGCCAATAATGCAGAAGTATCCCAATAGTAAATCACTCTTTGTCTCTTACAAGGCGAACAAATTTTCCAGAACTGGGTTGCTTTCGAATAGGCTTGAGTGGAGGAGTTTTTCTAAGCCAATCTCTAAAATCAACACTCATGACTGGTCTTTCGAGTTGGATAATTTTTGCAATGGGCTGATTTCTGTCCGTAACTGTAATCTCCTGACCCTTTTGAACTTGGTTTAGGTATTGCGAAAGCCCATTTTTTAATACTCCAATATTGACCTTCATGTCTATCATTGAGCCATAAATGTAGACAAATGTAAAGAACAAAATACCTCTACCTGTAAATCAGACAGTCAAAAAAAAGCAACGGGGTGCCACTTCCGGCGCCGGCATGGGTTGTCCTCTACCCATACCTTATCCCATCAATGGGATTGAGCCGCGAAGCTCTGTAAGCTGGGTAAAGACACGCCACGAGTACGATGAGTGTTGAGCAAAGAATGACGATCCCATAATAATAGGGATCAAATGTCACAGGCAGTTTTCGATCATAATAAATTTCAGGCAACTGAATAAAATCATATCGACTGAGCAGAAAGCAAAGAAAATAACCTAGCCCACAGCCGCCCAATATCCCTAACACCCCAATCAAAAGCCCCTCTGATAAAAAAACTCCTGCAATCTCTGAGTCTTGGGCTCCCATGGCTTTTAAAATAGAGATCTCTTTTTTCTTTTCTAAAACCATAAGTGTGAGGGTGGTCACAATATTAAACGAAGCTACAATAATAATAAATGCAAGCACAATAAACATGGAAATGCGCTCAAGCCTGAGAGCTGAAAAAAGATGTGAGTTGAGCTCCATCCAGTCTTGGATTTTAAAGAGAGGGGCGAGACCTTTTAGCTCCAGCCCTAGCTCTGGAGCTTTTTTGAAGTTTTTCAACGTGACTTCCCAATGCGAAATCACATGGGCTCGTCTCAAAAAAGAACTCACATGGGTTGCTTCTGTAAAAACAGTGTGGAGCTCCTGCTCGGGCAACCCGGAATGGTAAATTCCCTCAATTACAAATTTTTTAATTCGTGGCACTGAGCCCATCGGGCCCTCTGTCTCTGTGGGAGAGACCAAGGTTACAAAATCTCCGGGCAAAATCCCCATCTCAAAGGCCAGTTCTTGACCCAAAAAAAGGCTGGGAAAATGCAGCGTCTCAGCCCCCTGTTTTTCGACTAAAAGCTGAGGTTGAGAAAACTCTGTGACCTGTTTCTTAAGGCGTGTGATTCGCTCTGATGTCACCCCTTTTACAACAACACCGGTCACTTTGCGAGAGGTCCTTAGAATGGCTTCAGTCCCCAGCACACTCCATGCCTCTAAAACATTGGGGTGAGATTTGAGAAGGGCAGGGATTTTTGTTTTTTCTAAAGCCTGCTTTGGAACAAATCCGCCATCAAAGCCCTCCACTTGTGAAGTAGGAGTAATGAGGAGATGCAAATCTGTATTCATGAGGTGGCTCTCCAGCTCATGCTCAAAACCATCCATCACGGATAAAACAACAATGAGAGCAGTCACGCCCAAGCCCACTCCTGCAATAGAAATAAGTGTAATAAAACTTAGAAATTTTGAATTTTTTTTAGACTTTAGGTAACGAAACCCCACCCAACGCACCCATGGACTAAACCAAAAAGAGCAGAAGGAGCCCTTCAAAATATTTTTACTTTCTGGCATTTTTACTCAGAGTAAAACTTTTTTCCTTGCTCTGATCGTATCACAAGAGCAGGGGCTGGCTCGTAGCGAGCTCCAAATTTGCCTTGATATTTTTTAAGTCTCTCTACGATTTCTTTAGCTCCCAAAGTATCTCCATACCGCAAAAGTCCGCCCCTAAAAGGGGGGAATCCTGTTCCCATGATTAAACCCAAATCAACTTCCGAAGCTGACGACACAACGGATTCTTCTAAACAGCGCGAAGCTTCGTTGATCATTGGCAAAAGACAGCGGTCTAAAATTTCTTCTTTCGAAACTTTTCCAGTCTGGACCTTGACTCCTAAGATTTCATAAATTTCAGAGTCGAGTCTTCTTTCTTTGCTCTCACTGTCATAGACATAGAGCCCCTTATTGTTTTTTCGACCCAAGCGACCTGCTTGCACCGCTTTTGCATGAAGCGAAGAAGGCTCCATCCGAGCTCCAAAAGCTTCGAATAAAATATGGGCGACTTTATCCCCCACATCCAGCCCTACTTCGTCGATAAGTTCCATGGGACCCATCGGCATGCCAAACGCCAAAATAGTTTCGTCAATTTCAGGAATGGAAACCCCCTCAGCCAAGAGCCAGGTCGCTTCGTTTAGGTAAGGCAAAAGCAACCGATTGACTAAAAATCCTGGGGCGTCTTTGACCACAATGGGTGTTTTGCCCAAAAGTTTACTCAGCTGGAAAATACTGCTTACCGCCTCATCCGAAGTCTGTGCGCCGCGAATGACTTCGACGAGCGGCATTTTATTAACGGGGTTAAAAAAATGCATCCCTACCATTCGAGAAGGGTGTTTTAAAACTTTTTGCATCTCTGTCACAGACAGCGAAGAAGTATTGGAGGCAATCACTGAGTCTTCGCGTAAAACGCCCTCTAATTCTTGCAATACTTTTTGTTTGATCTCCATTTTTTCGACTATGGCTTCGATTGTGAGATCTACAGAGTTAAAGCCAGAATAATCCACAACAGGAGAAATAAGATTTAATTTCTGTAAAAATTCTCTCGAATTTATTTTTTTCTGCTGAACTTGTTTTTTAAAAACCTGTGTCGCCTGAGAGATTCCTTTAGAGAGAGCCTCAGTATTCAGATCCTTCATCCGGATGGGAATATTTTTTTCTGCAAAAAGCTGTGCAATGCCACCTCCCATGACGCCAGCCCCTAAAACTGCCGCAGAATTTATTTTTTTCGTTTGCACAACTTTGCCAGCCAAAAGGCCTTTGGATTTTTTCACTCCCTCGGTTAAGAAAAAAAGTCGAATGAGGTTTTTGCAAACTTCCGTAACCGCTACTTTTCCAAAACCTTGGGCTTCTCTCACTAAGGCGGCCTCACGCTTAGCTCCTCTCAATTTTGGCCCGTAACAAACGCCGGAATCCATGATCACTGAGATCACCTCAAGTGGCGCCGGGTAGTGCCCTTTGGTACGACTGAGGACACTTGTTTTTGCTTTCTTAAAAACTAAACTTTTTCCGAGGGGATTGCCTTCGAACAGACCTCCAATAAATCCACCCATTCCACCTAGTTTTGGCTCTTTGGCCAAACGCTTTCCAGAGCAAAGTGCTTTGAGATTTGTTTTTATCCAAACGCAAGCGGAGTTAAAAAAATCCTCTTTTGGAAGGTATGCTTCTATCACACCCGCACGGTAGGCGCGGTCGCCATTCAAAGTTTTTCCGGCCAAAATAAGATCTAAGGCGGTTGCCAACCCTAGCTTTTGAGGGAGCCTAATGCACCCGCCCATCCCTGGGATGACTCCAAGCATGACTTCGGGCAATCCTACTTTTGCAGCAGGGTCGCTTGACATGACAATGGCAGAGCTTGCCAAACAAAATTCAAACCCCCCTCCAAGCGCAGCTCCACTGACGGCTGCAACAGTTGGAAAAGGGAGATCCTCCCAGCGGTCCATGAGTTTATGGCCTTGTCGCGAAAGAGCAAAAGCCTCATCTGCAGAGGTGAGTTTTTGGAGCATTTCAATGTCGGCTCCAGCAATGAAAATACCTGGCTTTTTAGAAGTGAGCACAAGAGCTTCAATTTGCCCTTTGCTCCCCATCTCCTCTAGAGTTCCAAGCACTTGGTCAAATTCGAGCATGACTTTTTGATTGAGTTTGTTTGCTTTCTCTCCAGGTAAGTCAAAACAAAGGTTCCAAAGTTTAAACCCCCATTTGGAAGTGAGATCTTCTAAATAAAATGATTTTTCTTGAGATTGGCTCATGCGAGTGTCCTCAAAGTGACGAAGTGTTTGGGTTTCCATAATGAGGGCATCATAAAACACGAAAGCCCCACTCGCAATGACGTTCTGTAAAGTTAATTAGACCTTCTTAATGATCCAATAAAACACTAAAAGGAGAATTGGCAATGACGCAAAACAGACCACGATAAAAGCTCCTGCAGGCAAATCCCACTTGTAGCTCAAAAATAACGCAATTAAGCTTAAAACAAACCCCAAGCTCCAGCCAAAAAAAAGCCTGGCCCGAATTGTATCATAAAACAAAGTACTCATGACCGAAGGAACAATCAGGTAAGTAAAAACTTGCAAAACTCCTGCTAAACTCACCGACGAGGTAATCACCACTCCAAAGAGGGCGTAAAATAAAAAATCCCAAAACCCTGTTTTTTTAGGATGGCCTCCAAAAGAAGCAGCAATGAGTTCCTTTCTGTAGATATAATGCACCAACGCTACTCCTGCATAGATGAGGGTGGTTTTCCAAACGTCATTCCAGGTCACCCAAAGGACTTGCCCCACCAAGAGTTCTTTGATGTGTTCAGCACCATGGGCTATTTTGTCAGTCACGAGCACCACTGCTGCAGACGAAAGGGCGTAGACGATCCCTATCATTGCCTCCTGCGAGAAAAATTTTTCTTCTTTTCGAGCCAAGGCAAAAAGAAGCGCTGCTATAAAGGTACAGGCTAAAGAAAAAAAGTAAGTGACTGCAGAGTGGTGGTCAAACCCAAAAAAAACGGCTAACGTCGCTCCCAGAGCTGCAACTTGAGCCAAACTCAAATCTACAAAAATCACCCCTCTGGCTAAAACATGAAGCCCAAGGTAACAGTGAATCCCAGCTAAAATGAGGCACATGACAAAAGGAGCTGAAAGAAAGATGAGAGCATCCAGCATAGGTCTAAAAACTAAATCAGCACGCTCTACTCCGCAAGGGAGAAAAATGGACGAGCCCTTAGACAAACTCCATCAGAAAATGATGCGCTCCACAAATTCTAATTCCATGGATATTCATGATATCATCATCAAATTCTTTTACGACTTGAACACAGTTCAAATCAGGGAATTTGTGTTTTAGATAAACAAGGTCTTTAGAACATGTTTTGTCTGAGAGTTTTGCTTCTACTGCAATAATGGGTTTTCTATTTTTTAGAATGACGAAATCAACTTCTCTTTGATCCCGGTCACGAAAATAACGTAACTCCATATCATACCCTTGCGTGTCCTCGATAAAATGACACCATTTTAAAAGATGATTTGCGACAAGATTTTCAAAACGCACTCCCGGACTCTCAATTGCATTCCAGTCAAAAAAATAGAGCTTTGCCAACTTTTGTACGGCTCTAATTTTTGGGGAACCTAATGGATAAGCCCTAAATACAACATATAATCTTTCTAATAATGTAACCCAGCGTGCAACAGTAGGCTGAGAAACCTGAAGTTCATTGCATAAAGAAAATAACGAAAGAGGGCTGCCAACAAGATCAGGAAGTCTAATGGCAAGTTGCTCAAGCAGTGTAATCTCAGAAACCTTTTCTAAGCTCACCAAATCTTCACGAATAACCCTGGTACGGTGTTGTCTAGACCATCTTCTGCTCTTTTCTTCTGAATGACTAAAATAGGGTTCTGGAAAAGATCCAAAATGGAACAGCTCCTCGAGTGTCGTTTTAGGATTTGATGGATTGAGTTCTTTGAGACTGAGAGGATGCAATCGCAAGAAGTGATATCGCCCCTGGAGAGAATCTCCACCTCTTCTATAAAAATCTAATTTTGCGCTTCCGGTGACAAGAACTTTATAATGATTTTTATGGGTATCATAAAAACCTTTTAGCCAATTCCGCCATCTTGCATATTTATGGATTTCATCCAAAACGAGTATCCCGGGGGCTGAAGGAAATTCTCGCTTCAGAATTTTTTCGCGATGTTGATCATCATCCCAATTAAAATAATGGGACTCTCCTTGACCCAATAGAGTAAATGCCAGTGTTGTTTTTCCAGCTTGTCTGGGGCCAGCTAAAAAAACCATTTTTTCGTTCAAATCTTTTCGGATTTGAGACTCTAAATACCTAGATTGACTCATGATTAAACCTGACACCTACATTAAGTAATATTTTAAGCTAACTTTAAAAAATATACAAGATTTTTAAAGTTAGCTTTAAAAATCAAGTATATGACAAAAGGTGCTCAAAAAGACAAACAAATAGACTAAACTCCTAAAAAGGCGCAAAATATAGGAGTATGTTCTATAGACTTATAACACCCAGCAATCATTCGAGTTTTTTCTTATTCGGAGCCCGAGGAACGGGAAAATCAACTTTTATTAAAGACCAATTTTTACAGAATAAGCAAACCCACAGAATTGATTTGTTAGACTCAAAAATAGAAGACCGATATGCAAGAAATCCGAGTCTTATCGAAAGCGATCTGCTGGCTCTTGATTATAAGAAATTAGATTTTATCTTTATTGATGAAGTCCAAAAAGTACCCAGACTTCTTGACTCTGTTCATCGGTTGATTGAGGATAAGAAGCTTAAATTTATTTTAACTGGCTCAAGTGCTCGAAAACTCAAAAAAGATCTTGCCAACCTTTTAGCTGGCAGGGCTTTTGTTTATTCACTTTTTCCACTGACACAAAAAGAATTGGGTGAAAGCTTTAAGCTGAACACTGTTTTACACTTTGGGTCTTTACCCCATGTTTATGATTTTGACAGTGACTCAGACAGGGAAGATTTTTTGCAAGCTTATGCGCTCACTTATTTAAATGAAGAAATCAGGCTTGAGCAAATTGTTCGAAATCTAGATCCATTTAGAAATTTTCTAGAAGTGGCCGCACAATCTAATGGAAAAATCATCAATTGGTCCAATATCGCAAACGATGTCAACGTTGACTATAAAACAGTTCAAAACTATTTTCAAATTTTAGAAGATACCCTTTTGGGGTTTTATTTGTCAGCTTTTCACCATTATGTTCGCAAGGCCCAAAAACAGCATCCTAAATTTTATTTTTTTGATCCTGGAGTTTGTCGTGCATTGGCTCGGATTTTAGACGCTCGCATTACACCAAACAGTTCTGGTTATGGAGAAGCTTTTGAGCACTGGGTTGTTTTAGAATTCTATCGGTGGAATATTTACACAAAAAAAAATTTCAAGCTGTCTTATTGGATGAGCAAGGAAGGCCGAGAGATTGATCTCATCTTACATAAACCCAATCAGCCGCTTATTTTAATTGAAATCAAATCTACAGATAGAGTAGACGAGAAAGAGGTCAAAAACTTGCATTCACTTTCTAAGGAATTCGAAGAAAAATCTAACCTTTATTACTTATCCAGAGATCCTCAACCGCAAAATCATTTTGGAGTTCATTGCTTACCTTGGAATCAGGGGATAGAGAAGATTTTCTTCAGTTGTTCATAGCCCAAAACTGTGGATCATCTCTAACCAGGTACGATCCATCGCCTGCATTTACAATTTGCCATCCATGGCAAACCGTGTGCTCCCCGTACTTTTAGAAGCTAAAGCTTACACCACCGGTGATGGTGTAAAAACAAGATCGGGCCAAAGACCCTGCCACTTGTGATTTTTCGTAATCCATAGAAGAACCGTAATAATTTGGATAATAACCAGGATAGTATCCATTGTTGTACCCACCATACATTCCATTTGGATTGAGGGGTTGGTTTTCTCTGGCGGAAAGGACTTTGTAGTACTTGAAAGTAGCTCCGATTGAAATCGAATCTCCAACTTTGACATCTAACCCTGTAGAGAGATACCCCAAGAAAGACGAAGCCTCATAATCTTTTGCATACTGAGACCAGCCGGGAGATTGATTCATGATTTGAATCACTCTTTCGTCATAGTTGATGTAGCTTTTAGAATAAGCTCCACCACCGCCAATAAAGGGCCTGATTCGTGAATCTAATCCTAAAACATGGAGCTTTAATCCTGCATCAATGACATTTTGCTTCATCGCCACTGTGTCAAAATGATCACGATTTAGACTATTGTTGGCATAGTATAAAAGTTGATTGAAGTAGGGATCATAACTTGTGTAAGAAACCCCATACTCGTTATAAGAATATCCTACATCCAAAGACACATGATCTGAAACATCAACGCCTAAACCCACTCCCGCCGAATAGCGAGAATCAATTTTAAAAATTTGTGTGCTGGTCATCGTAGACATCCCAACCTTTGGACTCAAACTCACACCCATTTTACTGTCTTTATTCTCTGTTTCTTTTTTCGGTTCACTCGTAGCTGTCGCAATAGCAATGTTAGAGGGAACTGCACTCAGTGGAGCAACCACAGACTCTGTCTGAATTTGCAAATTGCCACTTCCATTTTGAATGGTCTGAGCTTGAGCACTTTTTAGTTCACTGTTGTTATTGGCAACAGGAGCAACTAAAATTTGATCTGTTCTTTTTTGCTCATCTCGAAGTCGCAATTCTTCTAACCTTTCTTGCAACACATCTTCGTTTTTAACTTCTTCGCGCATTCTTTCGCGCCGCAAAAGCTCCGTTTTAGAAAAGTTCAAAGCTTCGCTAGAAGCAGCGTTATTAGAAGATGCTGCAGCATTAGAAACTGCAGTAGTCCGTTGCTCAATGATAATGGGAGCAATATTTTGCCCACTTTGAATCGCTTTTGCATCAGAAACTCTCTGCGTGTCTTCGTTGCCTTGGGCACTATCTTGCTCAACCGAAGTCAACGCCTTCTGAGAGCTTGTCAAAGCCACTTTCATGTCATTCCTATCTTCTGGCCTGTCTTCTATTTTCGTTGAATTATCATAAACCAACTCGCCCCTTACATCAGGCAATAAAACCAAGGAAACACTGATAACCACTCCCAAAACTACTCCAACTTTTTTAAGACCATTCACTTTCATTTTAATCACTCCTTTGCACACATAGCCCTAAGCTTATACTTAAGGGAAAATTAAAAACCTTTAGCACCCAAGGTTCCAAAACCACATTTATAACAAATGAAACCAATCTGCCCTTTAGCAATCCCCGTGCCGAAAAATTAAAATTCGATGGGTTTTTATTCAAACCTAACCGTAAGTATTTATTTTAAAAAAGTTTTTTTAAAAATATTTAAACAATAAAAATATAAAATAAAAAAACAGGCTCTTGGCGCTAAAATCCCAAAGGCTGAAATTTTACGCTGATTGAAGACAAAAAAGATCAGGTTTTACGGGCACCTAGAAGCGAATTTCGTCTTTTTCTGTGCCAGACCCAGAAATCTGCTTGTCTGAAAAAAATACAGTGAAGTGTCTAAAAAATAGACACTATTTAACTAAATACTTGATATTATTATATATTTTTAGCTGTTACGGTCACCGTCCGGGCTTATTTGACTAAAAGTGTCTATTTCTTTGACACCCCCCTAAAAAACAACCCTATGAAAGCATTAATTTTTATTTTTGACTCGACGCGGCACCATTTTTGCTTTATAAAGCATAGTAACAGACGGATTGGCCAACAGGATTACCCCCCTAATCCCCCCTTAAGTCCCCCAAATGTTAGTCAATCCGTTTGTTGCTTTAACCCCCCCCCCCAAAAAAAAA
>CAZBEI010000036.1:0-4380 GCA_964490895.1 uncultured Bdellovibrio sp.
CCAAAGGGAGCCAAAACTGGAGACCCAGCCAAGGGCGTAGTAGGCGACGTCAAAGCTGATATGGCAGAGGGTGACACTAAAGGCGAGCACAGGGATCGTGATGGTGAGGGAGAGAGCAAAGATGGCGATGCAAGTGATGGCCAAAAAGGCGAGAGACACAGGCCTAAGTAATCAAAGGCTGCGTTAAGAATGTGGGGGGTATTCAATTTGTATCAAAGTAAATTCAGCATTCACAATAGCCTTACGTTAGTTATCCTAGCGATCATTTCTATAATGACAGTTTACCCATTCTATGGTTTTGCAGATGACCCTCCTCCTGATAAGGAAAAGAATAAAATTATTGAAGCCACAAAAGCACTCATGAATACAACAGGAAAGCACATCCACGGAACATCTCATACGATCCTGCTTCTGACTGCAATGTCCACTTCGGAAAAACTCATGAGTAAGCTTAAAACTTATGTAAATTCAGACGAGTATTCACTCGAAACTTTTTATGGAGTTTTAGGTGCATTTGTAGATTTTATCGAAAGCTTACCAAAAGAGTTAAAAGACCACTCCAAATCAACTTCTCTCTGGATGCAAATGGGCCTGTCAGGAGTGGTATCCAAACTCGAAGCAAAAACTGCAAGGAACCTTCTGGAGGGCTTAGCAGCTCGTGGTAATAGAGCCATAGAAGCCGGTGCTATAGACAAATTAAGCAAAGAAGCCTTAATTGAAATGGCTGAAAACTATGTACTCGCCATGCACTTGATGGAACACATGATCAGTTATACCCATTGGTTTGGATGGGAGTTTGGCAGGTCTTGGTATAGTGCTGCAGTTGATGATTTTTCGAAAAAAAGAAAAGCAGATCCTTCGCCCTATAAGGCCACAGATGCCAGGCATGTTGAAAATCTTTTAACTCTTCTTACGAAAGAAGAACTGCGAGGCGATTTTGCTAGTTGCCTATGGTCTACGCTTTCAACATACGACGAGCTGTCTCAGAGGTTTTCATCCGCTTTTGGGAGTTGGATGAGCGTGAGGTTAGCCTCAAGCTACGCAGCTATCAGCATTGGCAATACAGCAGGTGGCATATTGGGAAAAAAATTGGCTTCTCGATTGGGACTGGAAGCTATGGGCGTCAGGCTTTTGGGCAGTGCTGGAGGATTTTTTGGAATGATTGCACTGACATTGGCTTTAGAAGTGCCACCCATTCAGGGAGTGATTCATAGTATAGACGAAACACTGGTTACCAACAACAAACGCAAAATAAATCGTTGGGATGCACTTGAGTCCTATAAAAATCTATGCAAAGCAGTTACAGACGATCAAGTTCTACAAAAACAGTATTTAGAATATCAAGCCGATCTGGGCTTATCCCCTGCATCAGCTCGCTTAAGTGATGCAGAATTACAAAAAAAATATCCACATGATTGGTATTTGCAAACCCAAGTTTATCCTCAAAGTTGGTCTTACGGCACTGTCAACAGAACAGAAACTGCGTTGAATACTGGCCAAGATGCTACAGACAAATTTATCCACACATCTCTAGAAATGATTACAAATCGAATGTCAAAGTTTTTTCCAAAAATAGAACACTACTTCAGTGTCAGTTCAGAACAAGAACAGGCTTTAGATTCGCTTACACAGTCCAACAGCAATGAGGCAGAAAAAGACAACACCATTGAGACTTTATTGGAGATTGGTGAAAATATTCAAAAAACAAAAGACATCTTGGATAAAATCGAATCTGTCCCAGATGGAGCAGAGTGGGAGGCCTATCGCTTGGAATTACCTGATGCCTATGTAGTTCCAGGGGATTTTAGTTCAGGAGTGAGTCCTTTTATTAAAGATTTTACAAAACTTAGAGCAACGACTTTTTATCAAATGCACATAGAAAATCTTTTAAGGGATAATCCAGTTTTAAAAACCAAAGTAAAGGGCCATCCCCACGAAGGAGCTCCAGACGAAAAAGCGCTTTACGAATGGCTTGGAGATTATTTTAAAGATGCAAATGAAAACCACCAAGCATGGACGGATTTTCCTGTTTTATTGCACTGTGTGGGTGGGCAAAACTCAGTAGAAGGTTGCGTATCTAAACTATTAGAACAAAGACGTAAAAATATCCCATGGATCCTCGATGGTCAAATTACAGATTCTGGATGCAACGCAGATCAGCTCAGTGGGTGGCCCTATATTCATCTAGATGATCAAGCTCGGTTGGATTATGTCATGTCAAGATACCGTAGGCTTAGACAGTCCACTGATCAAACAAAACCAGTCGCTACTCCAGAAGCGCAGGTCGTGTTTGCATGGCAGGACGAATCACTTACAAGAGCTCTTTTGCCTATTTTAAACCCACAATACCGAGCCAATAAGCCACTCTCTTTGTTAAGGGCTGTCGAAGAACCAGAACTAGAAGTTGTCAAAATACCAGTAGAACAATGGCTTCGGATACCCAAATATAGATGGAATGGAAATCATGGACAGGTATTGTACGTGGATCCAGAGGATTTAGCACGAGATGCACAATTGATGGAAAAAATGGGTCCCGAACAATTTCTTGGAACGTATTTATTTTCACAAAATAAACTTAAGCAAATGGTGATAGAAGCAGCTCAAAAATTTAAAACAGAGCATGCAAAAAACAGAAAAATGGCAGTCAGTTTGCTAGGCGCATTAGACAGCATAGAACGTGGAGATTATGGAGACCTCGGTCAACGCAGAAAAAGAAAAATAGAAATTTTGAATGAAAGAAGAAGAGAGCAAGATGTAGAAACTGGGATGCACCACGCCGATCTTCTCAGTGAAGATATGGACAATTTCAGGCAATTCGAAGAGGGTCTCACAGACGCTCAATTAAAAGTTGAGGCAATACAAGAAAAATTTCCTGTGATTGAGGATACAGAAGTGATCGAAGCCATGATACAGTATGTATCTTTAAAGAATGAGTTGCTTGCTCCATTGAAGGAAATTTCTGGTCAAGTAAAAAAGTGCGAAAGATTGCATCATTTAAAAGAACAAGACACAGACGCTCTTATCGGTTTGTCTAGCAAAAAACGTCTCATTTTAAATCAAAAGTTAGACCAAAAAACCACGGGCATCGACGCAACAGTGAAATATTTTCAAGATATTTTTGATTTTTCTGAGCGTGGATACGAATTTATGTTATCTAAATCAAATCATATTTTTAATTTTGCTAATGAACCTTTTACTGAGAAAAAATTTATTGAAAACTATGGTTCTGCTTACGATGCAAAATCAAGGACGATTCAACTTGAAAAAACATCTACAGGCATAAAAGTGACAACTCAAGTTTTACAAGAATGGATAGAAAAGACTGGACATAGCATTGATGCTAGTAAGCTAAAACAAAGTCCACAGGACCCGGAGTCTCAAGAGTTTACGACTTTTTATAGAAAACGAAAAACCGAATTGTTAGAGGAAATACAGCACAAGAAGCAGGAACGCTATAGTTGGTCTAACAACTAAAGTTTACAATGAGCGCTTAAGTTTAGCCTTCCTACGTCTGGGTTGTAAGCTCCAGCTTTTTCGACAGGTGAAACCCCGCCAACACAAAAAGTAGTCCCGCAGAAACGAGGATCCCTTGCGTGACTGTTACACCGTGGGCAACTCCTACTTTACAAAGCGTGGCCATCAAAAAATCAGTGGTCCTACCGACAACCAGCTCAAGGCTTGGCAGGCCAACAAATGCAATCCTTGTTAGAGCTAGAAAAGTCAACACCACAAAAGCAAGTTGACCGTCTGTAAGTCTGGAAGCTTGAGTTTTAATTTGTCTTATCGCTCTTCTCAGCATGGACTGGTGCTTGCTCCGCTAATGCTCCGCGAGGGCAAAAAAAAGGCGATCTCTTTCGAAGAGCGCCTCTCTGAAATCCAGAATTTGCTTTTAATTCCGCTGCTTAGAAAAAGCCGACGGCCGGAATCGAACCGGCGACCTACGCTTTACGAACCCCTTCTAGACTCACGGATAAGGCGTTGATTTAGTTCGTATTTATAAACAATAACAGGCAGTTGCATTGTTTTTTGAGTTCGTACCAGATAGGGCGATTTCGGTTGATTTCGGGTCATGGTTAGACATCCGTTAGACATCCAAAAAATTAAATTTTTAGTAGTATTATTTAGTTTTTTATACTATTTAAAACTACAAAGAGGTGAGTCGCTATGGGTTTGCCCCAAACAGTACGTTTTGATGATGATTTAGAAAAGAGAGTGAAAAAATATTTAGTTCAAAATAAGATAAACTTCCCCCAGCTTGTGAGGCTTGCTCTGGAGAAATTTATTTCGGAGCCTCAGACATTAACTTTTATGCCAACAGAAAAAAGAGCTGATCAAGTCAAGCCAAGGTCTGTGCATAGAGGTCCAGGGAGAATTTAACAA
>CAZBEI010000037.1:0-7392 GCA_964490895.1 uncultured Bdellovibrio sp.
GTGCAATATTGACTGCACGAAATGTGTTTTCGAAAACTTTTACGAGCTCTGCTGCCTTTGCACTTGAAACCGGAACCACTTTTGCAATCGTTTGCTGATAAAAAGCAACCGCGACCTCCAAAGATTCAGGCCCAATGCCACCAATCACCTTGCTCGTATTTTTTGTCGAATACCGCTTATTGCCTGGATCTACTCTTTCGGGAGAATGGCACAGATAAAAATCTTTTTCGACACAAAGGCCGTTGGACTCCAAAAGGGGCAGCATGACCTCTTCTGTAGTCCCAGGATAAGTAGTGGACTCCAAACTAATGAGCTGACCTCTACGCAAATGTTTGGCCAGTTCTCGGGTCACGGACTCTACGTATTGCAAATCAGGTGTCAAATTTTTTGTAAGAGGAGTAGGCACAGCAATAACGATCACATCCATTTCTGAAGCAAAAGAAAAATCACAGCATGCCTTTAGCAAACCCTTTTGTACCATCTCCTTAAGCTCAGAAGTTTTTACATCTTGGATATAATTTTCGCCCCGATTGATTGCATTTGCTCGAATGGGATTTTGATCAATCCCGGTGACGGTATAACCCACCTTTGCTTTTTCTAACGCAAGGGGCAGACCCACATAACCCAGCCCCACCACCCCCACTTTGGCTGTGTGATCTTTGATTTTTTGTAATAATATCTCTTTCATTCCTGTGTCCTCTTCAGTACCGTTCTTACCTTAGGTCTAAGCAAAATGCTAATAAAACGTTCCTTTTTTAAACTTGAATCGATCCTTTATCAGTTTTATAAAAATCTAAAAGGATCCTTTTTAGGCCCTCTTGTCATGCTGCCCCTCCGGAAATGCAGAGTGCTTTTTTGGAAATATCGGCCTTCTGCCTACAAAATAGAAAGCATTTCATCTGATTTCTTAAATTTTGTACAATCAGAAATCCAAGGTAAAAACTTTAAACTTATCGAAATTGGTTGCAACTCTGGAAATACTTTGTTTGCACTTAAAAAAGCATTTCCTGACTCCTCTTTTGCAGGAATAGACCTCAATATTGAGGCCATCAAACAAGCCAAGCAATACATCGAACTCCACCAGCTGCCTCAAATGAATATTTTTCAATCTCATCTGATTGATCCCAAAGTAGATTACGAATGTGACTACCTCATCAGTCGCACTGTTCTTATCTATCTCAATGAAGTTGAACTTAAAAAATTTCTAAGCCTCATTTTAAAAAAGATTAGAAAAAAAATCCTGCTACAAGAAATTATCTCAAAAGATCACTCCACCATCAAAACAAGCTATTTTGCGCACCCACTGCCACAATTGATAAAAGCCATTCCATTCTCAAAAGATTTTAACTTAACCGTACTACCCCTCAGTTATGGTCCCTGGTCTTCCAGGGACCATCAGGGAGCCAATCTTGTCTTGAGTCGAAAAACATAAAGCTGCTCGCTACTTGGCAGCAAGAGACAACTCATGCTACCTTCGTAGCTAGGATTTGCACTTTAATGACAAAAAACCAGTTCTTAGACAAAGCCCGAAAAATTTTGCTCGCCTGCTCTCTTGTTTTATTGATCTTGCCTGGATTTAAGGGGATGGACCTCCACATTGCTCATTTTTCTTTAGGAAGATTTCAACCCTTCAAATTTTTCTTTATCTTCTGGATGATCGCACAGGGGATGTGGGTCTACAAAAATGGTTATTTAAGTTTCCGTTTAAAAACCTTGCCACTGTCGCATCTGAGTGCTTTTGTCTCATTTGGTTTTTTTTATTTATTCCTCTTTCTTGGGATTTGGACAGAAGGAGGAGGGCAAAGGGCTTGGAATATTTATACCTCTTTGGTTCTGGGTGGAATTTCTTGCCTCATCACAGCCGCCGATAAAAAATTCCCCCTGCGTATCACAAAATACAGTCTTGCTTTGGCTACACTATTGCTGTTTCTTTTTGCCTTGCTAGAAAGATATTATTTCCAATCTGATTTTGTTCAAAACATTCTCAATCAAATCAAAGATGGAGATTTGTATTCTGCTCAAGCTGGAAGCACACTGACCGCTTCTGCACTCGCGGAGTTTTGCCTCCGCACACTGCCCCTCTTTATTGCGAGCGGTTTTACTTCGATAGGCAATGGCGTGGTCTATTTCGTTCTCATTTTTCTCATCCTTCTTTCAATGACACGTGGAACACTACTGGCAACCCTTGTGCTGTTGGGCGCGCATTTTGCGCTTCGCCCCTTGTCTATAAAAAATCGCAAAAAGACATTTTTGACTTTTGCAACGCTCACAAGCCTTGCCCTCGTTTGGATGGGCCCCGATAAACTCTATGGGCGATTTGTGGGTTGGATAAGCCCAGCTAAAAACGAAACCTATGCCATTGCAGCACAAAAAAGTGCAAACGAACGTTGGCTCTTAGCAAAAGGGGCAATCACAGTCATTGAGACAAAACCCTGGTTTGGAATTGGACTGGATGGATTTTGCTATCGGCTCAGCAATAAAATACCCCCATTGGCAAAAAACACACTAATCCCTCATCACACTCATAACCTCTACCTTGAAATTGCTGTCTCAGGGGGACTCATTGCTCTAGCTGCCCTCATCGGGCTCATGCTCTCGGCACTCGGGATGAAAAAACCAGTCCTTTCCCTCTACATCCTTGGGCAATCGATCAGCATGCTTTTTGACAGTAGAATCTATGTGAGCTGGCTTGCCATTACCTTTTTTTGGTTTGCTGGAATTTGCTATCATTTTGATTTTAAAAGCAAAAATCGCCGTTGACACCGCCACCGCAACTACGATAGCAAAGAATCTAGAGAAGATTGGAGAAACCGCTTATTTCTGTAAAAACCGCTGTCATTGGGGCAGGCCACTGGGGTAAAAACTTAGTGCATAATTTTTACCAGCTCGGGGCTTTGTCTGCAGTCTGTGACTCATCAGAAAAAACAAGATCAGATATTCAAGCCCAGTACCCCAGTGTAAAAGTTTTTAGTTCATATTCTGAATGCTTAAACTCTGCTTTAGATGCGGTAGCCATTGCCTCTCCAGCCCACCTTCATGCCGAAATGGCAGAGTTGGCTTTTTTGGCAAACAAACATGTCTTTGTAGAAAAACCCATGACGCTCAATGTAGCGGATGCTAAAAAACTTATTGATTTAGCCAAAGAAAAAAACCGAATTTTGATGGTTGGGCATTTGTTGCTTTATCAACCCGCGATTCATGCCATAAAAAAACTGATTGAATCCGAAAAACTAGGCCCCCTCATGAGCCTACATCAAGTGCGATGTAATTTTGGAAAAATCAGAAAAATAGAAAATGTTCTTTGGAGTTTTGGAGTCCATGACTTAGCTGTACTTTTATACCTTATTGGAAAAAAACCTATCAAAATTGAAAGTGTCGGACAAACTCTCATCCAACCGGAAATCGAAGATGACGTCTACATTCACCTCAAATTTCCAAATCAGATTCAAGCTCACTTGCACTCTTCTTGGTTGTGGCCAGAAAAAAATCGATCTTTGACCCTCCTTTTTGCAAAAGGCATGGTCACCTATGACGAATCAACACAAAAGGTGATTGTCCATCATAAAAGCATCACCTCTGATCTCAAATACTTGGATCATGGCACGGAAGTTCTTTTCGAGGGCGCTCAGGAGCCCCTTAAGATTGAACTCGAGCATTTTATAGACTGCATTTTGTCTTCGAAACAGCCCATTTCTGATGGTCTTTCGGGGCTTGAGGTCATCGAAATTTTAAACGAAGCCTCACTTATTTTAGAGAATCAAAAAAATGAAAAACTACTTTGCACATGACTCCTCCATCATTGAGTTAGGAGCTGAAATAGGAAACGGCACAAAAATCTGGTATTTCTGCCATATTTTTGGAAAAGCTAAAATTGGAGAAAACTGTATTTTAGGTCAAAACGTGATGGTGGCCAATCACGTTAAAGTTGGAAACTACGTCAAAATCCAGAACAATGTCTCTCTTTACGAAGGAGTGATCTTAGAAGATTATGTTTTTTGTGGCCCCAGTATGGTCTTTACAAATGTAAAAACTCCACGCTGCGAATTTCCAAGAAACACCAGTGCAGATTATAAGACGACTCTTGTCAAACGAGGGGCAAGCATTGGAGCAAATGCCACGATTGTGTGCGGTGTCACTCTTTATGAATGTGCTTTTGTTGCTGCGGGAGCTGTTGTCACTAAAGACATTCCAGCCTATGCCATTGTAGCAGGAGCCCCTGCAAAAACAATCGGCTGGATGAGTGCTTTTGGAGATGTTTTAAAGTTTGACTCCAAAGGTTTTGCCATGGATAGCACTGGGGCTCAATATCAAAAACTTTCTCAAACAGAAGTGAGGAGATTAAAATGATTTCTACTCAACATCCGGAACGAATCCCTATTTTAGATTTAAAACCACAATATCAAAAATTAAAATCCGAAATTTTACCAGCCATTGAAAAAGTTTTAAACCAAACTTCTTTTATCATGGGAGAAGATGTCAAACTTTTTGAGCAAGAAGTGGCAAAATACCTAAACGTAAAGCATGCCATTGCAGTTAATTCTGGAACAGATGCTCTTGTGATCGGCCTCAAAGCACTGGGGATTAGTTCCGGCGACGAAGTGATCACCACTCCTTTTACTTTTTTTGCAACTGCAGAATCCATAGGCAATGTTGGAGCTAGACCTGTTTTTGTAGACATCGAAGAAAAAAGTTTTAATTTAGATCCCGAAAAAATGGCTCAAGCTATTACCCCTAAAACAAAGGCCATCATGCCAGTGCATCTCTATGGCCGCCCTGCTCAAATGGACAAGATCTTAGAAATCGCCAAACAGTATCACTTAAAAGTAATCGAAGATTGTGCTCAGTCCTTTGGAGCTAAATTTAAGGGCAAAAATACAGGAACTTTGGGAGAGATCGCAGCTTTTTCTTTTTTTCCCAGTAAAAACCTAGGGGCTTATGGAGATGGAGGCCTGATTGCAACAGATAGCGACGAATATGCCGAACTCGCCAAAATGCTACGAGTGCATGGCGCAAAGAAAAAATACTACAACGAATGTTTAGGATTTAATTCCAGGCTAGACACCCTCCAAGCTGCTATTTTGCGTGTCAAATTACCTCATATCGACGAATGGAACCAAAAACGAAGAACCATTGCTCAAACTTATAATGAACTCCTTGAGGGCACTCCTTATTTAAAAATCCCTGAAATTTCGGAGGGGCATGTTTTTCATCAATACACGGTCAGGATCATTCAAAAAAACCGCGACGAAATTCAAGCTCAATTAAAAACGAAGGGCATCGAAACAATGATCTATTATCCTGTTCCTCAAGATGAGCTGCCGCTTTACAAAGGGCAATATCCCACTTACCCACTCAGTCATCAACTCACCAAAGAAGTCTTGAGTTTACCGCTTTGGCCAGAGTTGGATCGTGAGCGCATTCAATACATTGTCAATGCACTTAAAGCTTGTTTGAGATGAAACAAAACTATGGCACTAAAACTGATAATAGATAAACTTACTCGTGCGAGAAATAAGAATTAAACAATAGACAAAAACAAGAGCTAGCAGACAAGCTGTGGCTATAGTTGGACGCCAAAAAACATACCTGGGTTTGAAGTCAAATGTGCTTATCAATTTATTGTTCCAATGTACCGGTCTATAGCGATACATGACTTGGTAGATATTGGGGAATCCGAAAACTATAATACCAGCCCCAACGCACCAAATAATGGTTTCGCAGCCAGTTGTTTTAAACAACTCAAATTGAAAGGAATGCAACTGACCTAACGACTTGATAAGAAATAAAGCTTCTTCCAATGATTCTGCTCGAAAAAAAATCCAGGCAAAAGCAACAGACAAAAAAGTAAGGCTGATGGATAATGGCCTTGGGATTGAAAAAATCGCCCACTTTCTCCATAAATGATTAATGATCAAAAATATTCCGTGCAATACTCCCCAGATCACGAATGTAAAACCGGCGCCGTGCCAAATACCACCCAGAAGCATTGTCAGCATCAAATTACAATATTGTTTCGTCGGTCCAAAACGATTTCCTCCCAAGGGGATATACAAATACTGACGTAAAAAATCTGATAGGGTGATGTGCCAACGTCTCCAAAAATCGATAATTGAAGACGCTTTGTAAGGGGAAAAAAAATTAACCGGAAGCTTGATGCCAAATATCCGCCCTAAACCTACTGCCATATCCGAATATCCCGAAAAATCAAAATAGATTTGAAAGGTATAAGCGATGTTTCCGAGCAAAACGTCCGCACCATTTAATCGCGCTGTGCCAATTTTAAAGTTAAAAACTGGGTTGACAAAGAGTGCTAGTTGGTCGGCCAAAATTAATTTTTTGGCGAGACCAAAAATAAATATGCTCAAACCGATAGCAAGATTTCTCATCAATGGCTGCTTTGTGTTTTGCGGACCAAACTGTGGATATAACACTCCATAGTTAACCAAAGGTCCAGCAATGAGGTGAGGGAAAAATGACACGCAGGTCGCATATTGTAAGAACTGATTTTTATGAATCTGGCGATGATAAGAATCAACCAAATAAGCAATCTGCTGAAAAGTAAAAAATGAGACCGCCAGAGGAAGGACCGGTTTAGTCATGCTAATCGAAAATAAACCAGCAATAAAATAGCTATATTTATAATGAAACAAAACAGTGAGATTAGCCAAGATTCCAAGCCACAAAAAAAACAGACGCATTTTTGCACTTAACGAAAGTAACGAAAGAAGTCGTACTATGAAAAAATTAAATAAAATGGAGGTCGTGATAATGGTGATATCAGGCAGATTCCACCAACTATAAAAAAATAATGAAGCTAATAGTAACCACGCTGCAGTCGCGTAATAACGAAACTCTATGGGCAATAACCTCTGTAGAATTGCGTAGCCAATGTAACAAACTGGAAGAAACAAAAAAATAAACGGATAAGAGTTAAAAAGCATTTTTATCTTTCAAAAACACTAGCCAACATTGGAACAATATTCTCAGTAAACCGAGTAGCACCGACTAAATTCATATGATCCAAATCATAAATTGCATTAATTGGCACCCTGCTAAAGTTCCTCCAGTTGTGCAATTGATCATAGGGAAAATCAGTAATGAGTTTGCGATTCAAAAAATGACGATTTCCAATGCCAAACGATGCGGGTCCACCTCCAATAACCAAGCTAGCACAAGAAGCGAACTGTCTTAAAAATAGGGTGTATTTTTCTTTTAGATCCACCAAGTACAATGTATTGAGAAATGGGCTTTCTGGAATATCGACCACCACTAACTTTGAGCGTTTACGCCGAAAAATTTGGCAAATCCGCTCGACCGAAGAAGACACGCCTAGCAGGTCTGTTCTAGCAGTCGCAATATATTCCTTCCATAAAATTTTGGACTCATTGTCGA
>CAZBEI010000038.1:0-12126 GCA_964490895.1 uncultured Bdellovibrio sp.
AGATTGTTCCCATGCAGTTACTAGATAATCATCTTCATCCAAAACTATTCTTTTTAGACTTATATAACGACGAAAAGCCACTTTAGGATCTTTTAGTTCAGAGGGTGTTAATGCAGGGCTTTTTAAAGCTTCAAGAGCGGCATTCATTGCTTCTTGCCACCCGGCTTCTCCCTGCAGAACTCTCTGTTCTAATGTAAAACCTCTCTCTATTACTTGATTTTCTGCTGGCGAGACAACTCCCCTAATTGGCTCAGGCATAGTTGGGTTTGGGTCATCAGCGAATGCTCCTATTGTCCCTAAAATACACAATCCTATGAGGTAGGTCATCGCAAAAAATTTAAAATTTTTCATACACAGTCCTTTCTTGTTTTGTTGATACGCAGGCTCAAACAACGGCAAGCGTAATGCTATGCGTTATATTGGTCTACTGAGAACTTCTAAGAAGTTCTCAGTAGTAAAAATAATGAGTTGCAAGATACTTTTGATATTTCAGTAATACGAATTGGGGGGTGAACATGAGAAAATTTATTTCAGTCTTTTTTGTAGGGAGCGCTCTCTGGGCTACTGCTGCCCTAGCCGGAGTGGTGGATTTGACTCCCGGTGGGAAATATACTGCAAATGACGGGACTGTGGTCAATTGCACTGCTCAAACTCCAGTTCCTAAGCCCGAAGGGGTGATCATGTATTATCAGGGTTACTCCTTTAATGCAAAAAAGGAGTTAATCAATGCCTGTGATGGCACTCTCTCTCAACTGCAGTGCCGGACGCTTGATGACATGCACGGCAGCGGAAAGGATTATATGTGTTTGGGCATTTGTCATTTGAAGGCGGAGTAGGTTAAAAAAATATCTTAGCTTTCTGAGTGTCCCAGAGAAACATAATTACTGTATATACATATAGACGGTACTGCATCTATGGGTGCAACACTTTCAATCTGAAGATCTCCACTAATGTCTCTTTTTTGAGTAGAAAGCTCTCCTTGTTTGTGCGAAATCGCCTCAAGAAGTTGAAGAACTTGGGAGTCAATGCCAATACGAGAGGGGGTAAACTCAAACATAAAACTAGAATATCATTCTTTCACTATTCTTTCGGATCGAGCTGTAAATTAGACAGTCAAAAAAAACATTTTTTATCATTTATTGTTTTAGGGTACGGCTTTAGGGCTTTGGCCTAATGATCACTCGGGCGTTGCTTTGATCCACAATATACATAAGATTTCCCTGAACTAAAACATGTGAGGGTTTGAATTCACTTTCGGCTCCGATTCCAGAAACCTTGCTGGTGAGACTTTGCTGGCCAAAAGCAGAATCGGCGGATGCGTTATTTGTGGTTGGGATCGTATTCCAAATCGTCACTCTCTGATTACTTTGATCGGCTACATACAGTTTTGACCCATCGCTAAAAAGACCAAAGGGAAAGCTTTCCGAGCTTGCACTTAAGCCTCCATTGTTATTGGTGCTACTGGTAAAGTTGGGTTGTCCTAAAACCACGTCTGCAGCAAGTCCATTGCTCAGAGTGAGGGTGTTCCAAATCAGGGTTCGGTTATTGAAAAAATCTGAAATAAATAAATGAGATGCATCTGCAGAAATGCCTTTGGGAGTAGATAGTTTTTGTGAAGTGGTTCCAACGGAACTTGTAGTCATATTAGGCTGTCCTATCACCGTATCAGCGGCCGCTTGATTGCTTGAGGGGATTGCGTTCCATATCAATACGCGATTGTTCGTACTATCAGCCACAAAAAGGGAGGCTCCATTGGTGGCAACCGCGGTGGGGCCCGCAAGTGAAGCTGCCCCAAGGCCTCCACTGTTAAAAGTGCTAGAAGTCAAATCAGCTTGCCCGAGTGCAAAGTTTGCAGATTGTTGATTGGTTGTGGGCAAAGTGTTCCACCCTAAAACTCGGTTATTGGAGGAGTCTCCCACAAAAAGCTTTGTTCCATCACTTGCAACTCCCTGTGGACTAGAGCATGCCTGGCCACTCACTCCGCCATTATTCAGTGTAGTACTTGCAAAGTCAGGTTGGCACAAAACCCCATCTGCCGCTTGTCCATCTGCGGAGGGTAGATTATTCCAAAATAAAATGCGGTTGTTTCCAGAGTCTGTCAAAAATATTTTTGTGCCCGCACGTGTAGAAACAGTAGCAATCGCCGTGGGAGAGAAAAGTGTGGTGGCCGAAACACTGTTCCCCTTATTGGAGGTCCCTGATGTCAAATTGGGTTGCCCAACTGCAAGATCAGCCGCTTGTCCGTTCGAAGTTATGGCGTTGTAAATGAGAACTCGGTTATTTCCATTGTCAGGGATAAAAACCTTTGTTCCAAAAACCGAAGGCCCTGAGCGATCAGAGGATCCAGTAGAAAGATTATAACAAGCATTCGTTGTCGTTGCGCCTCCACTACAGTTGAGGGAGCCACTAGTAAAATCAGTCTGTCCTAGCACTAAATTTGCTGGTTGCTGGTTAGCAAGTGGAAACTGATTAAAAATAACCATTCTATGATTTCCAGTATCTACAACATACAGTTCTACTGTTGCCTCTCCAAAGTTTGCTATTTTTCCAAACAAACCTGCTGGAAAACTCAAACTCTTGTCACTTCGTCCGCCGTTATTGCTCGCACCACTTGTCATATCGGGTTGCCCCAAAACAACATCTGCAGCAGTTTGGTTTACTGTAGGGATTGTATTCCAAATGAGCACCCTGTGATTTGCGTTGTCTGCCACAAAAAGCTGTGCCCCATCTCCAAAAAGACCAACAGGAGTATTGAGGGTTTGTGCGCTTCGGCCGCCATTATTGGGTGTACTACCTACAAAATCAGGTTGCCCTAAAACCACATTAGCTGCTGTTTGATTCACTGTAGGGATTGTATTCCAAATGAGCACGCGATGATTCAGCGTATCTGAGACATAGAGTTTCGTACCATCACTGGAAACCCCCTCTGCAACATTGAGAGTTGCAGCGCTAATGCCACCGTTGTTTAGTGTATTTGATGCAAAGTCGGGTTGCCCCAATACGACATCAGCTGCTGCTTGATTGGTAGTGGGGATTGTATTCCATATTAAAATACGGCTATTATTTCGATCTGCGACGATAAATTTTGTGCCAGTGCAAACAAAGGCTCTTGGCCGTGAGAGGCTTTGTGCTGACACAGTCCCTTGAGCTCCAGGAGTATTGTTATCAGCATTGGTGTTGAGATTAGGCTGCCCTAAAACAATATCTGCGACAGCCCCGGCAGTTGTTGGGATTTGATTATAAATTAAAACACGATTGTTTATAGCATCACAGACCACCCACTTTGAACCACACATCCCAACCGAGGTGGGTGCATTCATCCCTTTTTTAATCCCCTCTTGTGTATCCAAATCAGGCTGTCCTAAAACTCTAAAATAAGTAAAAACATTGCTGAGTGTGGAGACTTGCCCATCAGTGCCTTGACCTGTAATAGAGACTTTTTCGATCAAAGTATGAGCTGGAGCAAGGCAAGTGGCTTGCGTATCTGACAGTGCTACAACAGAAGTGCAGGCACTTCCGCCTACTGTAAAAGTTGTATTCGAATCAAATCCAGTTCCAGTAATGGTGAGTTTTGTCACCAGTCCACCCGTAACGGGGCTCACTGCACTAATGGTCACATGAGTGAGAGGTCCTGGAGTCGGAGTTGGGGTTGCATCAGTGGTTGGAGCAATAGTACCATCGAGAGTTCTAGCAAGTTTGACGTCACCACACGCAGTCACGAAAACCGTAAACAAAAGAGCTACTTGAATAAGCTCAGAAATCTTCATTTTTAAGGAACCCCCTAAGTGCTTCCTTAAAAAGCCTACACTCACAAAGCGTCAAAAAAAACCTTTTTCATCTATTATGAGGTGTGTTAGAGATAATTCTTGAATTGTCCGCGTTAGAAGAATGGCGCAATCGGGCCCATCTCCTCTTAAGCGGTCCATAGACTTAGGAGGTCAAATGGGTAAGAAATTATTCGTCGGGAATCTTCCCTTCGATGTAACAGATGATAGCTTGAAAGAAATCTTTGCTCAGGCTGGAACAGTCGAATCTGCGAAAGTGATCACAGATCGACATTCAGGTAGAAGCAAGGGTTTTGGATTCGTGGAAATGTCCTCAGACCAAGAGGCCACTGATTCCATCTCAAAATTGAATGGAACAGATTACAATGGTCGGGCTATTACCGTGTCCGAAGCCAAACCAATGACTCCCCGCGAAAACAGAGGCGGGGGCGGAGGCGGAAGAGGTTTTGGTGGTGGACGTCCCTCGGGTAGATCCTGGGGCGGCGGCGGTGGTGGTGGTGGTGGCGGCGGTGGAAGCCGATTTTCAGAAGGCGGCCGTGGTCGAAGATTTTAATTGACTGAAAACTTTAAAAGGTGGTTTGGAGTTTGCACAGTAAACTTTAGGCCACCTTTTTATTTTTTTGGGGGAGTTTAAACTCATGTCTCGAGATGATCTGATTCAGTTAGAAGGTAAAGTCTGCGATGCAACAGGTGGGGGGAATTATAAAGTTAAATTAGATAATGGCGTGCAAGTACTGGCTAGGCTTTCTGGCAAAATGAAAAGATTTAAAATCAGAATTATTGTTGGAGACAAAGTCACCGTGGGGGTCTCTCCCTATGACCCTTCGCATGGAATTATTACCCATCGACAAAAGTAAAACAGTTAAATCCAGTTGACTGTTACTATTACAGTAACGGTTGACTGGACAGTTGCAGTTACTGTTCCCTTTTTTAATATCAAAATATTTTCTAATAATAATTACGACCTATTGTATACTTGCTCTCGTGGATTTGGATTACGATTTTATTATTATTGGCTCAGGGTTTGGTGGGAGTGTCTCAGCCCTGAGACTGGCGGAAAAGGGATATTCAGTTTGCGTTTTAGAAAGAGGCAAAAGGTACCATGCCCAAGACTTTGCAAAAACAAATTGGAATTTGCGCAAATTTTTATGGATGCCGCTTTTTAAATGCTTTGGAATTCAAAACCTAAGTTTTTTTAGAAATATTTTAATTTTGAGTGGCACTGGTGTTGGGGGTGGCAGTCTCGTCTATGCCAATACTTTGTTAGAACCAGGTGCTGATTTTTATCAAGCCCCTGTCTGGAAAAATCTCGCAGATTGGAAGTCTGAACTGGCTGCACATTATAAAACTGCAAAAAAAATGTTGGGGGTCACCCAAAACCCAAAACTTACCTTTGTCGATGAAGCACTCAGAGAATGTGCAAAAGATTTAGGAAAAGAAGACAGTTTTAAACCCACAGATGTAGGAGTGTTTTTTGGAACTCCAGGCAAGGAAGTTCCAGATCCCTATTTTGGCGGCCAAGGCCCTCCCAGGTCAGGTTGTATTTTCTGTGGGGGCTGCATGGTGGGGTGTCGGCACGGCGCAAAAAATACGCTAGATAAAAATTACCTTTATTTTGCAGAAAAATTGGGGGTAAAAATTTTTCCAGAAACCAATGTAGTCAATATTGTGCCTTTAAACTCTGGCTTAGAAGCCGCTGGGTACGAAGTTTGTGTAGAAACTTCGACTGCTTGGTTTAAGAAAAATCCGAGAAAATTGACCGCCAAAAAAGTCATTTTATCAGCTGGAGTTTTGGGAACTATGTCCCTACTCTTGAGATGCAAAGAGATTACAAAAACACTCCCACTCTTATCCGGTTATTTGGGACATCAAGTGAGAACCAATAGTGAAGCTTTGATTGGTGTGACCACCAAATCTTACTCGCGAGATAAAGACTGCTCCGAAGGAATTGCGATTAGTTCTATTTTTCATCCTGACGCTCACACCCACATTGAACCCGTAAGGTACCCAAAAGGCTCTGACTTTATGCGATTTTTGGCAGTGCCCATGGTGGATGGGGATGGGCCTCCTTGGTTGAGGCCGATAAAGCTAGTGTGGGCGGTTTTTTCACAGCCCCTTAATTTTTTACGAACCTTAGCTAATTTCAAATGGGCGCAGACGACTGTTATTCTTTTAGTGATGCAAACTCTTGATAATAAAATGCGATTCAAATTAAAAAGAAAGCATTTAACAACAGTCCCAGAGGGTGGATCCTTGAGGGTGCCGTCTTATATTCCGATTGGAAATCAAGTGGCCCGAAGTTATGCGACTAAAATTGATGCCATTCCACAGAGTACATTTAATGAAGTAATTTTTAATATACCCACAACAGCGCATATTTTAGGTGGCTGTGCCATTGGAGAGTCTCCAGAAAATGGAGTGATTGATAAAAACCACGAAGTCTTTCATTACCCAGGACTCTATGTCTGCGATGGCTCTGCCATCCCTGCAAATTTGGGCGTAAATCCAAGCCTTACCATTACAGCAATGACTGAGCGAGCAATGAGTAAAATTCCCCCTTTTGCTGGCGCTTCTTCCTAAAAAATTCAGTCAAAATTTTTCCACATGCTGGCGTGTCTAAAAAAACAATTTCAAACTGATGATTGAGCCTTTTGTCGTTGTGAAGTTCATACCCCAAACTCAGTGCTCCTCCCTTGGAGTCTTGACATCCATAAATAAGTTTTGAAATCCGAGCTTGCTGACAAGCAGCCAGACACATAGGGCATGGCTCTAAAGTGACAACCAAGGTGCATTCCAGGAGCCTCCAACTTTTGAGTCTTCTAGCGGCCTTAGAAAGTGCTAAAATTTCGGCGTGTCCACAGGGGTTATTTTTGTTCTCCTTAGAATTAAAAGCAATTGAGATGATTTTATTTTTTTTTATCACCAAAGCACCCACAGGAACTTCGCCCAAACGCGCCGCTCGCTCTGCTTCTATGAGTGCTTTTCCGAGCCATTCCTTTTCTAAGCTCAAGCAGATTCCTCGGACTCGTCTTTTGCGAGGCTTGCAGGATCTAGCTTGGTGGCTCTTAATTCTTCGATTCTTTTACTGAGTTCTTCTTGATTCATGAGATAGCGAGCAGAACTATAGAGGCCAGATATTTTTTTAAGTCGATGCACAACTGCTTTTAAGAGTCTTCGATCAAACCGGGTAAGGGGCGCAAATTTAATTCCAATCCCTTTGGGATGGGTGACCGTGCTTTGAGTTCTCCAGACCACAGTCCCAACAAACCTAAATGTTTGACCAAAAACAGTGAACTCGAGTGTGAGTGATTCATCTTGAGCAAGTTCAGAGCGGGATTTAATGAAGCATCCTCCCATCGAAAGATCCAAAATTTCTCCTGTCAAAATACTATTCGAATTTCTTTGAACTGAAACCGGGACTGAAAGGCGGTACCTGGGATTACTTTCCCACCACCTGATTTTTGGTAAGAAATAAGGCACCCGAATTTCTCTTCCCAACCTTAAAACAAGAAATAAAATAATCAGGACTGAGACAATAAAACCAATCACTTTATGGTGACTTTCGCCATAATCAGAGGCGATGACCGCATTGCCATAAATCATGAGGATATTGCTAAACAAAAAAACATGCCATCCCCAACGGCGCATTTCCCACAGCCCATATCCAGCAAATACGGCCCATACACACAGGAGGTAGTAGAGAGGGTGGAGCAAAATTCTCACCACTCTCTGAGCAGGGATATCAAAAAGGAGCGCGGAAAAAACAATGTACACGACTGGGAACGTCATGTAGCTTAATGCGACTGTTTTTAAGAACTTAGAAGTATACTGTTTCACGGTTTAGCATCTCAATTATGCCAAAAAACCTGTCATAAATGAATAGATTTTTTTAAAAGGCTTGTTTGGAGTATCAGATCGCGTTAAAAGATAGGGACTATGACCCAAGTTCCAAACCCAATCAATGAGCCAGTGCGTTCTTATTTGCCCGGAGACCGGGAGCGTTTGTCGTTAAAAGAAAAGCTCAAAACTTTTTCGAAGGGAATGATAGAAATTCCATGCATCATTGGAGGCCAAGATGTTCGAACAGGACTTAAAAAAAAATGCATCATGCCTCATGAACATAGGCACGTTTTAGCGGAGTATCACTCGGGAGGTCAAAAAGAGCTTGAACTCGCAGTCAAGGCTTCGCTCAAGGCAAAGAAAGACTGGGAAAATATAGACGCATCAAGTCGGTCTGCTATCTTTCTAAAAGCTGCGGATTTGCTAGCGGGCCCATACCGGGACATCCTGAATGCATCAACGATGCTAGGACAATCTAAAAATGTTTATCAAGCAGAGGTTGACGCGGCATGTGAGCTCATTGATTTTTTGCGGTTTAATACTTCTTTTTATCAAAAAGTGAGGGCTGAGCAGCCCCTGTCAAGCCCCGGTATTTGGAACCAAATGGATTATCGACCACTCGAAGGTTTTGTACTGGCGATTACTCCCTTTAATTTTACAGCCATTGCAGGAAATCTCCCAACTACCCCCGCACTTGTGGGCAATACGGTGATTTGGAAACCCTCGAATACACAGGTTTTTTCGGCTTATTTTACAATGAAGCTTTTACAAGAGGCGGGGTTGCCTGACGGAGTGATTAATTTTGTTCCTACCAGTGGTGGGTTGATTTCGGAGGTTCTGCTTCCGCAGTCCCAATTGGCAGGAGTGCATTTTACGGGTTCGACACAGACTTTTCGAAGCATTTATCAAACGATCGGACAAAATATTTCTCAGTATCAATCTTACCCACGCATGGTGGGAGAAACAGGTGGAAAAGATTTTGTTTTTGCTCATGAGTCAGCGGATATTCCTGCCTTGGTGGCAGCTTTAGTGCGAGGAGCATTTGAGTATCAGGGACAAAAATGCTCGGCTGCATCTCGGGCTTATATTCCCAAAAGTATTTGGCCCGAAGTTCAAGAAAGATTGGTGGCTGAGATCAAAACGATTTCTATTGGAGATGTGAGAGATTTTAGAAATTTTATAAATGCTGTCATTGATGAGGAGTCTTTTTTAAAAATTTCAAGTTATATTGAACATGCTCGGCATTCAAACGCCGCGAAAATAATTACAGGAGGAGAGTGCGACGCAAGCGTGGGGTATTTTATAAAACCCACGGTAATTTTGGCCCAAGATCCACATTACAAGACAATGGTCGAAGAAATTTTTGGCCCAGTTTTGACTCTTTATGTTTACGAAGACTCTCAGTTCGAAGAAACTCTAAAAATATGTGACACGACAAGCAACTATAGTTTAACCGGAGCGATTTTTTCGCAAGATCGAAAAGTCATTCAGCAAATGAGTCTGGCCTTGCGACACGCAGCCGGAAATTTCTATATCAACGACAAGCCCACAGGGGCCGTAGTGGGGCAGCAGCCTTTTGGAGGTGCGCGCGCTTCGGGCACCAATGACAAAGCGGGCAGCGTGCTTAATTTATACCGCTGGCTCTCCCCGAGGGTGATCAAAGAAGTTTTTGTGCCTGCGAGGGATTATCGGTATCCGTTTTTGGCTGAGGAGTAACCCTTGGCTCAAAAGCGTCCATCCCGAAAGTTTATACAGCAACCTTGCCCCAACATTTGCATCCCACTCGCTCGTTTTTCCGGGTGCGACTTCGGATAAATCAAATCCAAGAATTTTTCTGCCTGACTTTACGAGCGCTGAAATGACAAAAAGAGCTTCGTCAAAATCTAAGCCCCCAGGAACAGGGGTGCCGGTATTTGGACAGAACCTGGGATCCAGTCCATCAATATCAAACGAAACCCAAACTTCTTGAGGAAGATTTTGAATTATTTGCTCTGTGAGAGTTTTCCAAGACACGCCCTCGAATTTCTGTTTTTTCAAATCCCAATCAAAGAAAATTTGAACTCGCTTACTTTGAAATTCACAAAATTTTATTTCTGCTTCGCAAAAATCCCGAATTCCCACTTGCACAAGCTTAGTGACTTCTGGAATTTTTTTTAAGACGTTATAATAAATAGAAGCATGGGAGTACTCAAAACCCTCATAGGCCTTGCGCGTGTCTGAGTGGGCATCAAAATGGAGTACTCCGAAAGACGGATGCTTTTCGGCAATCGCCTGCAATGCTCCAAAGGGAACGGAGTGGTCTCCACCCACAACTCCTACGATTTTATCTTGGTCCAAAAGCCGCTTGGTTTCTGTATAGACATAACGATTTACTTTACAGCTGAGCGCATTCACACGCCCTAGCGTTTTTCTTGCTTTGGCTTCGTTATTCCATTTCTTAACTTGCACAGATTCTTTGAGCATACAGAGCCCTGCTTCGTAAAAAGTCTTTAGTTCTAAGTCATACAAGTCCACTTGATGGCTTGCTTTCAAAATTGCCGCAGGCGCCTGAGCGGTTCCACCGCCATAGGATGTCGTGGCTTCCCAAGGAACGGGAAGGTAGACCAATTTTGCCTCTGTTTCAGTATAAGGCAGCCCAAAGATGCCAGAATCGCAAGAGGCGGCTACGTTGGGGTCAAAGGGGGATTTATTTTTCATAATTTCCTCTGAAATAGCCTTGGATTTTCTCCTCGGGAAAAAGCGACGGCAATTTCGTCTACTCGATCATTTCCAGGATTACCACTGTGCCCTTTGACATGCCTCCATGAAATTTGAGCAGGGTATTTTCTCACAAATTCTAAAAGTTTTTTCCACAAATCTACGTTGGCCACAGGCTTTTTTTCTTTTGATTTCCATTCGTTTTTTTCCCACGCAAAAATCCACTCTGTAATGCCTTGAATGACATACTTAGAGTCACAGTAGATTAAAATTTTTTCAGTTCTCTTTTGAAGTGTCTTGAGTGCTTCGATGGCCGCCGTGAGCTCCATTTTGTTATTGGTTGTCTGTGGGTGAGCTCCGCCTATTTCTTTTACATAGACATCCGGGAGAGTGAGCAGCGCCCCCCAACCTCCGGGGCCAGGGTTTCCTCGACATGCCCCGTCGATATAGACAGTGATGGAATCTTGCATCCCAAATATTTAGCATGATTTTTTGCCAGCGCAAGTTCCGAAAAAAGTTTCAAAATTAAGATGGTAAGCAGTGCAATGAACAAGACAAGGCCCACTGTTTTTCCGATTCGAAAAATGGGGTTTGGGATGCTTTCTTGCCTTTGCATAAAGATTCTCACCGGTTTTTAAGCAAAGAAAGTGCCAAGTGGTAAAAACTTGTTTATATAATAATTTCAACGGGGTATCTGTCGTCCAAAAAGTGTTGGTATCAAACTGGCGTGTATTTTTTCAAAAACATACCCCAATTCGGCCTTATTTGTTGACTTTTTTTGTCTACATTTAAGCTCATTTTGTCTAGATTAAACCTATGCTTTTCGATTAGTCTTAAACACAACATGTCCCAAAGTATGCACTCTCTCGTGCTTCCAATATTTAACGAGGAAAAAATTCTCCCCGAGCTATTCAGGAGATTGAAAGAAGGGGTTTGTCATTCCCTTACGGCTCAACACGAGAATTATGAAATCGTGTTTGTCAATGATGGCTCCAAAGATGGCTCCCAAAAAATTTTGAGAGAATATTGGATTCAAGACCCTGCGCACATTCGAGTTATTTCATTTTCTAGAAACTTTGGTCATCAAGCAGCCATTTCTGCAGGAATTGATTTTGCACGAGGAGATACTGTGAGTATCATGGATGCAGATTTGCAGGATCCGCCCGAGCTCATTTTGAAAATGATTTCTAAATGGCGCGAAGGCTTTGATGTGGTGTATGCAGTTCGAGAAAAACGAGAAGACGAAAGTTTTTTTAAAAAGATAACGGCACTTTTGTTTTATCGTTTACTTCGAAAATCTACTCGCCTCGAAATCCCAGTAGACACAGGGGATTTTCGACTCATGAATCGAAAGGCGGTTGACGCGTTCAAGAAACTCCCCGAGCGCCATCGTTTTGTACGAGGCCTTGCGACTTGGATTGGATTTAAACAAACACAAGTCAAATATGTTCGCCAAGCACGTCTTGTGGGGGAGACCAAATATCCATTTGCTAAAATGCTTCACTTGGCTTGGGATGCTTTTACAAGTTTTAGTCTATTGCCGCTGCAACTTGCAACATTTGTAGGTTTGTTGACTTCGGGGTTTAGTTTAGCGGTTGGAGTTTGGGCTCTTTATATTCGTCTCTTCACAGATAAAACCGTTCAGGGTTGGACCTCTTTGATGATTGCCATTTTATTTTTAGGTGGAGTTCAGCTTTTTTCTATTGGAGTGCTTGGAGAGTATGTGGGACGCACTTTCGAAGAGTCCAAGCGCCGTCCTCTATATCTGGTAGACGAGGTTTTAGAAGGTGGGTCTTAATTTCGT
>CAZBEI010000039.1:0-12755 GCA_964490895.1 uncultured Bdellovibrio sp.
AGTAAAGGCATATGAGACATACGTGAGATACTGGAACTCAAAAATCAAGGAACACTTATGAAGCACGATACAGCCAGTCAACCCAAGAAATTTTCTGAAATTTTTTTACACTATGTAGCTCCCCTTAACGATGGTGCCTCACAGGAAGCAGTCAGAAAAGGGAGACACCCGATCAGCCTGATCAAGAATCAGCTGAAAAACCGAGCAACGCAGCATAATTATTTGCTTTCAATAAGCCTGCTAAACCAAGCTTATGCTCTTTGGAAACCATTAGTCAGATGACCGCCAGTTTGTTTAAGTGTTTTTGGAGGGTGTTTGACACATTATATATTTCTGCTCTAATCTGAGTGGAAGATTTGTCTGTTTTGACAGTGATTTTAAGAAACTGCTTAGGTCAATTTTGAACTTCTTTTGTGAAATAGTGGTGTTCAGGAATAAATTCCAGTGTAGGCTTCTGACTTGGATTAAGATTAGGGCGCTAATAAGGGGGAAGTACATGATTAGAAAAATAATTTTACCACTTTCATGCATTCCTTATTTAATTTTTTTAACATTACTACAGAGCTGTAGTCTTTCCCCCTCTGAAAATGGAAGACAAATTAAAATCCACTTTGACTTTCACTCCCTACCCCCACCCCTTCAATTACTTTTTTATAACTCTTTTGATGCAGTCAGAATAGTGCCTGAAACTGTTTCAGATTTTTCATGTCTCGCAGTCAATGTAATGGGTGAGGGTATTAATCCACAATCAGGTTTTATCAATCAAAACTCCTTGGGTGATCACTGTGCCTATAGTGGCATCACTTCTGCCCCTATTTCCAACAAACAGGAAAAAGTAACTATTGATCTTGCCGTACCAAGTGGTAAAAATAGAACCATTCAAATTATTGGCATAAACGACCCAAGGGGGCTTTATTGTGGTCTGACAGGAGAATTAGGAAAATCTGTCGAACTCTCTTCATTAAAAGATACATTTTATGAGGTTGGCAGAACTAGTCGGGATTTATTTCTTAGTCAAACAATTGAAATCCAAAATAGCTATAACGCTCTTTCTTTTGCAGAAAAAGTTAAGCGGGATGTGAGCTGCCCACAAGCGTCTCCTTCTCCAAGTTTAGATCCTGCTCCCACTATTACTACTGTTTCGCCGAACAAAGGGATTTCCACCGTGGGCAATACTGTCACCGTCACTGTCACCGGCACTCATTTTAAATCTGGGGCCATCGTTTGTTTTGAAAATTTATTTACCTGTAACGAAGCGGTAATTATTTCTTCAACTGAATTGAGTTGTTCCGTGCCATCTCATGCCGCTGGTCTTGTTAACGTAATGGTTCAAAATCCAGATGGTCAAACCATTGTCAAGGAAAACGCATACACCTACATTGACAATACTAATCTGTTTTTTTGGTATAAGGCGGATGCTATTAGAAATGGTGCCGGAAACATTCCTGCAGATAATGATCCTGTTCCCTCCTGGATGGATAGTAGTGGGAATGGCTTTAATCTCACGAAATTTGGAATTGATAACTCAGATAATTTTCCAAAATTCAAATCTTCGATTGTTGTTGGTACCGTTTCAAAACCAGCAATGAAATTTGTGTTTGCTTCTGGAATTGGCAATCGCTTAACTGCTTCAATCCCTCTTGCTGACCGACCGTCTCCATCCGAATACACACTTTTTGTTGTAGCAAGGCAGACTGCCAACCCTTCGGTTGGGACACTTCTTGGTTTAAGTAGTAATACCAATAATAGTTTTTTTATTGGAAATCCTTCTGGAAATACCCTTTGGTTTGGAAATGATAGCAACTATTCATATTGGACAGCTGTTTGGCCTGATGCTAAATTTTTTCGTTGGACTGTCTTGGTGACAGATTCAACTACTATTAATGGTGTCACTCTTTACAATCAAGATAGTTCAAATGCTATAGCCCCTTTTACTGGAAATATTGATGGGAGAGGAGGAACTTGGGATCGTATTACGATTGGAGATTGCTCATATCCATGTGATAAATATTTTGTGGGCTATATTGCAGAAGCTATCGGTTACAAAGTATTAATTACAAATCCAAAGCAACTACTGATTGAAGACTACCTCAAAATCAAATATGGACTTTAATTCAAAGAAACAATTTTAGAGCGCTCGAAAGTGCTTCAGGGTGTGGCGTGGGTCCTATTTTTAGGAGATGGAACCGAGATGGGAGCGTGTAGCAGTGAGAGTATTTCTCTCACAGCTACGTCCTAAGTCATTGTGGCAAAACGCCAGGTATCTTTTGCTACTGTTCTTTTGGTTCTGGGTTGCCTCAGGATGGGGGGGGTCGATTAATCCATGGACAATATTTCAAGAGCTGCCCGTGGTTAACAACACCCACCTGCAGAGTCGTACTCTTATATTGATGTTCTAATTTTTTATAATTCTATTGGCTAAGAGCCTAGATCACATTGACAAAAAAAACACAAAAGCCTGTTTAATCATTGTTGGCCTGTTGATTGGCGAAAGCCTGGGACCTAGAAGAAAAACTGATTTTTTTGCTTGACTCAAAGCTGGACTTAAATTTCTGGCTATCATATGCTCATTATAGATGTAAAAATGAGCACTATGCAATCAAAATATTTTTAAAATACTATCAAAGTTTCTAAGGGACATCCCTGCCCGGGTGAGTGTCACTCTGATTGTTGTTTTTGGGATTCCTGTCTGCTCTGCAATCTCTCTCAGAGAGAGCCCCTTTTCACTTCAATTCAAACCGCTTGCATCGTAATTGCCCCAGGAGCGGGGCAAACCAGTTCACAGAGGTTGCACCCCACACATTCCTCAGTTTGAACGAGAGGTGAAAGCCCTGGGCGAAGTTCTATGCATTGGTGCCCGCCGTCGTCACAGGCCACAACACAACAGTTGCACTTAATGCACTTGTCTTCATGAATCACTGCAACTTGCTCGTAATTTAAATCTAATTCTCCCCAAGAAGTAAAGTTGGGAACCGCTTTCCCAACCATCTCTGAAACAGACACGAATCCTTTTTGATCCATATAATCTGAGAGGCCTTGGAGTAGGTCTTCTATAATTCGATAACCGTGGTGCATCACAGCTGTACAAACTTGAATGTTACCAGCTCCCATCAGAAAAAATTCTACCGCGTCTTTCCAGTTCGAAATTCCGCCAATCCCAGAAATGGGGAGCTTTGAGGTTTTCTGATCTCTAGCGATAGCTCCTACCATGTGTAAAGCAATGGGTTTCACTGCTGGGCCACAGTATCCTCCATTTGTGCTTTTTCCAGCCACCATAGGCCTTGGCGCAAAAAGATCAATGTCTACATTAATAATGCTCTTAATGGTGTTAATCAGAGAAACAGCATTAGCTCCACCCTCTAAGGCCGCTCGAGCTGGAACTGTAATGTCTGAAATATTAGGTGTGAGTTTTACGATCACTGGAACCTTGGCGTACTCTTTTGCCCATCCTGTGATGAGTTTTAAAAGCTCGGGCTCTTGTCCAACAGCAGAGCCCATTCCGCGCTCACACATTCCATGAGGACAGCCAAAATTTAGTTCAATTGCGTCGCTACCCACGTCTTGCACTTGCCTAATGATCTCTTTCCACTCTGCCTTGGTCTCAAACATGAGAGAAGCTACTAATGTATTTCTAGGAAATTTCTTTTTCACTTCTTCCATTTCCTTTAAATTCACTTCGATGGGGCGATCCGTGATGAGTTCAATATTGTTAAATCCCATGACTTTTTTTCCATTAAAGTCAATTGCTCCAAAACGAGAACTCACATTCTGAATCGGTATTCCTAAAGTTTTCCAAACCACTCCTCCCCAACCTGCCTGAAATGCACGCAGCACTTGAGAACCTGTATTGGTGGGTGGAGCTGAAGCTAACCAAAAAGGATTGGGAGATTTTATTCCAGTAAAATCAGTTCTGAGATCAGCCATTTTTTAGAGCTCCACTCAATACATTGCAAATGGCCTTAGCTGCACGCTTGCCTTCGGCAACGGCATTCACAACTTCCATGCCCCCATTGGCAAGATCTCCACCCGCAAAAATTTTTGGATGTCCTGTGGTGCCTGTTTTTAAATCGACTTTGAGTTTTCCCTTTTCAAATTGAAGTCCCTCTTTTTTAGCTCCATCAAATAATTTTTCGAGTGTTGATTGGCCAGTAGCACGGATGATCAAATCAACTGGAACGCTTATCACTTCGCCCGAGTTATCCGGATTTTTTTGTAGAAGTTTTGCTGTAAGGCTGTTTTTGTTTTTCTGATATTCTGTTGGAGATGTATAAAATAAAAATTCCACCCCTTCTTCTCGAGCAGAAAGAAATTCGTGTTTATATCCTGACATGTCTTCTTCTCCACGGCGATAACTGACGATCACACGAGAGATTCCTAGCTGCTTTAATTCTCTACAAACATCAAGGGCCGTATTGCCTCCTCCCACAACTAAAGCAGAATTTACATCTGATAACCAAGAAACCCTTTCTTTAGCTTCCGTTTTCACCCAAGAAATAAATTGAGTGGCTCCATGGGTAAATTCTTCTCCGGGTACTCCAGTTTTCGAATCCTCACCTAAGCCCAGTCCTAAAAACAGGACATCAAATTCTTTCAAAAGAGTGTTTAAATTTAAATTTCTTCCAAGCTCTTTTCCGTATTCGATCACCACGCCTAACTTTAGGATGCGCTGGATTTCCTGAAGGCTCACTTGCGCTTTCATTTTATAAGGAGCAATCCCAGAAGTGTTTAACCCTCCTGGCAATTCTTTTTTCTCAAAAACCACAACCTCGTGCCCCTGAAGTCGAAGTTCATGCGCACAAGCCAGTGAAGCGGGTCCAGAGCCCACGCAAGCCACACGTTTTCCTGTCGGCGCTCCAGGATGGTAAAATTCTACACCTTCATGATAAACGCTCTCTAGAGCGTGGCGTTGGAGCTTTCCAATCAAAATGGGTTTTTTATTTAAATCATTATAAACGCATGCGCCTACACAGAGTACTTCGACAGGGCAAGAGTTTGCGCAAGAGTGACCAAAAATATTAGAATCCAAAATCGTCTTTGCTGCTCCCGTCAGATTTCCAGTTGCAATGCGGCCGATAAACTGTGGGATATTAATTTCTGTGGGACAAGCCTTAATGCAGGGGGCATCGTAACAAAAGAGGCAGCGTGAAGCTTCTTCGATGGCTTCAGCGTTACTCAGTGGCGTTTTGTAGGGCGAAAAACTTTCTTCAACTCGGTTTTTCGGAAGCTTATCGAGAAGTGTGTTTGGCTCAGTCTTCATTTTGACCTACCTCACATAGTTTGTAGCAAGAGAAAATTTCTCACGTTTTACAAACTGCCCTCTTCCCTTTTTAGCCACAGGTTTTTGATCTTTCAAAACCCACTCGCCACGCGACAGCACTCCAATCGGAACACCCTTGGTTTTAAATCCTTCGAATACAGAATAATCACAGCGGTGTTTTTGTGTTTTTGCAGAAATCACGCCATCCACTGTTCCATCAAAAAGTACCACGTCAGCGTCACCACCAGGCGACAAAGTCCCCTTTTTAGGATACATCCCAAAAATTTTTGCAGGATTTGTGCTCATGATTTCGACAAACCGGTTTAAAGAAATTCTTCCCTCTAAAACTCCATAAGTAAACATGAGATTCATTCGATTTTCGATTCCAGGAGCTCCATTTGGAATTTTTGTAAAACTATTTTTCCCCATATCTTTTTGTCCAATAAAGTTAAATGGACAATGGTCTGTTGCAATGGTTTGAATAAACCCATCTCTCAACCCAGCCCACAAAACCTCTTGGTCATTTTTTGTACGAAGGGGGGGAGACATGACGTATTTGGCCCCTTCAAAGCCAGGCTGTTCGTAAAGGCTTCGATCGAGTAGCAAATACTGAGGACAGGTTTCTGAAAAAACAGGATGGTGATGCCTCCCCAAGCTTTCTTTTACGGCGTGAAGAGACTCGTCACAGGTTAAATGCACAATATAAGTGGGATGTCCCGCCACACGAGAAAGTGAGATGGCCCGATTCGTAGCTTCGCCCTCCCCAATCGCAGTGTGTGAAAGCTCGTGATAAAGAGGAGAAGTTTTTCCTTCTGATAAAAACTGGGCCACTTTATTTTCAATCAGTTCAGCGTGCTCGGCGTGCAATGAAACGAGAGCCCCGTTTTCTTTAGCCCAGCACATGAGGCGAAAGAGTTGTCCGTCGTCCACCATGAGCGCACCTTTGTAGGCCATAAAACATTTAAAGGACGTTATCCCTTGCAAGAGAACTCCTGGTAGTTCCTGATAAGTTTTTTCGTTCAAATCGGTTACTCCCAAGTGAAATGCATAATCAATGGTGGCTTTTCCTAAAGCCTTTTCGTGCCATTCATTCAAAGCTTCAGCAAAACTTTTTCCCTGTGTTTGAATTGCAAAATCAATAATCGAAGTCGTTCCACCCGCAAGAGCTGCAATCGTCCCTGTCTCAAAATCATCAGAGCTTGACGTTCCCATAAATGGAAGGTCAAGGTGCGTGTGTGCGTCTACCCCGCCTGGAAAAACAAAAAGGCCTTGAGCGTCAAATATTTCGCAGTCAATACCAGCACGATTTCCGCTCACACCTAAAGCCGCTAAGTCTTTTCCCAAGGCCACTATTTTTTCTCCTTCTATCAATAGGTCTCCAATGAAATCTTCTTTTGCTGTGACAATCCTTCCGCCTCGAATCCATTTTTGATTTAATTTGCTCATTTTCGATCTCCTTTAACTTGTAAGCCTCTTGTAAGCCCATGGCTTAACTTTTTATTTAGCACTTTTTTTAATAGGCAAACTTTTTTTCTACAACCGATATTGACTCACCCACGATTCGTACCATTTCATGAACGTCATTTTCAGTGACACAGAGAGGCGGAGTCAAGCGGATCACATTTCCAAAAAGTCCTCCCTTGCCAATGAGGAGTCCCCTTTGTCTTGCCTCTTCCATCACTTCGAGAGTTTCTTCTGGGGCATAGGCCTTTGTTTTTCTGTCTTTTACCAATTCCACTCCAACCATGAGTCCACGACCTCTGACATCCCCCATGATTTTCGAATTTTTCTGAACTTCTTTTAATCCATCAAGAAGGATTTTTCCTAAGCGAGCGGCTTTTTCTAGTACATTTTCTTCTTCCAAGATTGAGAGTGTTTCAGCAGCTTGCATTGTTGCCCAGGGATTTCCCCCATAAGTATTAAAATGCACTTTCCCCCTGAGGGATTCTGAAACTTCTTCCTTGGTAATGACAGCTCCAATAGAAGCTCCATTGCCCAGACCTTTCGCCATTGTCATCATGTCTGGGATGACACCACTATGTAAAATTCCAAACCAGTGCTCACCTGTGCGGCCCACTCCTGTTTGAACTTCGTCTGAAATATAAATCCCACCATATTTTTTGACAATTTCGTAAACTCTGGGGAAATATTCTTTAGGTGGAACGATAAATCCCCCCACTCCCTGAATGGGTTCTACAATCATTCCTGCAATTTTTCCAGAAGTCGAAGTTTGTATCACTGTTTCGACATCATTGGCACACTCAAGCGCGCAGGAGTCAGGTTTGGCTCCCCAAGGGCAGCGGTAGCAGTTGGGTTGAGCGGCGTGGTAGACTCCGGTGAGTCCAGGCCCCCCCCATTTCCAAGTGTGTTGCCCTGTGAGCGTGAGAGCACCCGTTGTGCCTCCGTGGTAAGCGTGTTTTAGAGCAATGATTTCGTAGCGATTGGTGTATTGCCTGGCAAGCAGGATCGCTAACTCATTGGCTTCAGAACCGCTATTTGTAAAAAAAACTTTTTTTAAATTCGCTGGGGTAATGCTCGTGAGTTTTAAAAGTGCTTCTGCAAAAGGTTCAGCGAGATAAAAAATCGTTGTGTGCTGTGGTTTGTCTTCTTCCATCCAAGCTTGTAAGCGCTTTTTGATTCGCGGATGATTGTGACCTGCACTGATGGTTACAATTCCACCTAAAGCATCTAAGTACTTTCGGCCTTTTTCATCCCAAACCCATTGCATCGATGCCCGTGCCATGTACAAGGGCTCACGGTAATAATGGACTACCGATGGCAGTGATTTCTCTTTGCGTATTTTTGAAATTTCTTCGACTGTCAAATTCATAAATATCCTAATTAAAGCTTACCCATTAAAGCTTGCCCACTAAAGCTTGCCCACTAAAGCTTACAAAGATCTCCATAACTTTCCGGTCTTCTGTCACGATAAAATTGCCAAAGGTTTCTTGCTTCTTCAATTTCTTGCAGATCCAGATCAGATACCAAAAGTTGGCTCTCTGTTTGAGAAGCTTTTTTTAGAATCTTCCCACGTGGATTCACAAAATAACTGGAGCCATAAAACTCTCCGATATTCCATGGTGCTTCTTTTCCAATACGATTAATGGCTCCTATAAAATAGCCATTGGCAACTGCGTGTGCAGGTTGCTCAAGTTCCCAGAGGTATTGTGAAAGTCCTGCTACCGTGGCCGAAGGATTAAATACTATTTCAGCACCATTGAGGCCCAAAGCACGCGCACCTTCTGGAAAATGGCGATCATAACAAATGTACACACCCACTTTTGCATAGGCTGTTTCAAAAACAGGATAGCCTAGGTTTCCTGGTTTGAAAAAAAACTTTTCCCAAAATCCCGCAACTTGGGGGATGTGGTGCTTTCTGTATTTTCCAAGGTATTTTCCGTCAGCATCAATCACCGCTGCGGTATTGTAATACACTCCCGTCATCTCTCGTTCATAGACAGGAACGACAAGAACCATGCTGTGCTGTTTTGCAATTTTCTGCATGGTGATGAGAGTCGGCCCTCCTGGGACTTCTTCTGCGAGTCCATACCATTTTGTGTCTTGTGAAGGGCAAAAATAAGGTCCATTAAATAATTCCTGAAAACATAAAACCTGTGTCCCTTGTTTTGCCGCCTGTTCGATGTAAGGAAGGTGGGCTTCGATCATCGAATTTCTGATTTTTTCGCACGATTCGGCTGTGTCCACATGGCAAGCCAATTGAATGAGTCCGGCTTTAATAGTTTTAGACATTTTTATTTCTCCTCAGTAAAGATTTCCCTGCCTTGCAACAGAGTTGTAGTCCATGTAGATCGTTTTTATTTCACAGAAAAATTCAGGTCCGTAGGATCCCATTTCTCTTCCACCGTGTCCAGTGGCTTTCATTCCGCCAAAAGGGGCCTGGACTTCTCCACCGACGGTTGCTGAGTTGACGTGCATCATTCCGGTTTTAATCTGGTCAGTATATTTCAAAATTTTTTGAATGTCGTTTGTGTAAATTGAAGAAGAAAGTCCGTAGCGAACTCCATTGGCAACATGGATCGCTTCTTCGAAACTGTCCACACAGATGAGAGCTAACACTGGACCAAAGATTTCTTCTTGCGCAAGGAAGTGTTCTGGAGAAACATTGTCAAATACCGTTGGAGCAATGAAATAACCTTGATTGCCAACCCTTTCGCCGCCACAGAGAAGTGTTAAATCTTTTTTGGCTCTTTCTATAGATTCCAAAACAGATTGAAACTGTTTCTCATCCACGACGGGGCCCATGGCCGTTTCGTTTACTATTCCGTCACCGACCTTAATGGCACGTACTTTTTCTAAGAGTTTTGATTTAAAAATTTCGTACACAGATTTTTCTACAATGGCACGAGAGGTGGCCGTGCAGCGTTGTCCTGTTGATCCAAAAGCTCCCATGACAGTTGCAGAAACGGCTTGATTGAGGTCTGCGTCTTTTAAAACAAGAATAGGATTTTTACCTCCCATTTCAAGCTGGATGCGAATTTTGCGCTTTGAGGCATGTTCATGCAAGGCTTGGCCGATTTCGTTTGAGCCTGTAAAAGATATTGCCTGAATTTTGGGGTCATCTACTAGGGCGTTTCCGATCACACTTCCCGGACCGTGAACTAAATTTAAAAGTCCAGATGGGCATCCTGCTTCTTCAAAAGCTTCTTCGAATGCTTCTGTGAGTAAAGTTGCTGATGCGGGAGTCAGACTTGAGGGTTTGAAAACCACAGCATTTCCTTCTAAGAGTGCGGGCCCGATTTTCCACGCGGGGATGCAAAGCGGGAAGTTCCATGGAGTGATGATTCCAACGACACCCAGTGGTGAGCGCGCTGTGTAGATCAGTGTGTTTGGCATTTCGGATGGGATGAGTTCTCCGGTGGGGCGCCTCCCCTCAGAGGCTGTAAACTTAAGAGAATTGATTGTTTTGAGAACTTCACCTTTGGCTTCGGTTCTATTTTTTCCTTCTTCTTCCGTCATAGTTCTAGCAAATTTATCAATTTGAGATTCTATAATGTGCGCTACTTTTTCTAAGAGAGCTCCTCGCATTGGGCGTGGAGTGATCGCCCACTCTTTTTGCGCTTGCTCGGCGCTGGCAGTAGCCGCTTGAATGTCTTTTTGATTGGAGCAAGTTGCATGACCCAAAATCCGTGTGGGATCAGCAGGGTTGATGTTGGGTTCCCAATTTTTCGTTGAACCTTCTTGCCACTTCCCTGAAATAAAGTTTAAGTATTTTTTGTCTTGCGTCATATTTTTGCCCCCTTTCTGTTCCAAGAAGCATTATTACCATTAGGAGTCAAGGGCAAGTTTGTGCTAGGGTGCCCTCGAATGAATCGCTATACCAATAAAGACTTAGCTCCTGTGCCCAATGCAGAGCGAAAATGGAACACGTGGAATTATTGTGCACTTTGGATCAGCATGTGCCTTTGCATCCCGACCTACATGCTAGCCAGCTCTCTCATCAAAGGTGGGATGAATTGGTGGCAAGCGATTCTGACTATCTTTTTAGGAAACTCCATTGTTCTTGTACCTATGATCCTCAACGGACATGTGGGCGTGAAGTATGGCATTCCCTTTCCTGTTTTTGCTCGAGCGAGTTTTGGAATCAAAGGCGCAAACATCCCAGCCCTTCTTAGAGCCATTGTGGCCTGTGGTTGGTTTGGAATTCAAACTTGGATTGGGGGATTTGCTCTTTTTCAAATGTTGAAAATTTGGTTCCCTTCTATTGCAACTCTTCCCTCCTTTTTTCCCGCTTGGATGGGACTTGAAACAGGACCGGCTTTAACATTTTTTATTTTTTGGCTGATCAATATGTACGTTGTTTACCTTGGAATTGAAGGAATTAAAAAACTCCTTTTATTTAAAGCCATATTTCTCCCCTTGGCGGCTCTTTCTCTTTTAGCTTGGGCCATTTCGGCAGCTCATGGCTTGGGACCCATCTTGGCACAGCCCTCAGCATTTCAAACGACCAGTGAATTTTGGGCTTATTTTTTTCCAGCTTTAACTGGGATGGTGGGTTTCTGGGCGACTCTGTCGCTCAATATCCCAGATTTTACTAGGTATGCATCTTCTCAGCGCTCACAAGTTGTGGGGCAATCTTTAGGGCTTCCACCTTCGATGACGCTTTTTGCATTTATCGGTGTGACCGTGACCAGTGCGACAACTTTAGTATTCGGAGCGCCCATTTGGGACCCCGTGACTTTAGCGGGCAAGTTTGATTCTCCCATTCTAGTGAGTTTTGCAATGCTTGCGGTGGCCATTTCTACACTTGCCACCAATATTGCCGCGAACATTGTGAGCCCAGCAAATGATTTTTCAAACCTTGCACCCAATCGAATAGATTTTCGCATGGGAGGCTACATCACTGGAGTTTTGGGTGTTTTGATCTGTCCATGGAAATTGATTGCGGACCCAACGGGATATATTTTTAATTGGCTGATTGCTTACTCCAGTCTTTTGGGTCCCATCGGTGGGATTTTGATTGTGGATTATTTCTTTATCAGAAAAAAGGAATTAGTACTGGATGAACTGTACACGAGTAAGAGTCGCTACTGGTATAGTAACGGATTTAATTATTATGCGATTTTGGCTTTAGTGATTGGAGTATTGCCCAACGTTCCTGGATTCTTAACAACGACTGGAGTTTTATCAAAGAATTTTTTTCCCATGTGGTTATCAGGACTCTACCACTACGCTTGGTTTGTTGGATTTTTTCTCTCCAGTCTTTCGTATGGATGGCTCATGAGATTAAACACAGAGAGTTTGCCAACAAATGAATGTGAGCCCAAAGCTGTCTAAGTTGGAAACTTTTAATCATGCACAGTTATAGAAAAAAACAAATCGAAACGGATATTCGTGACCTAAAAAAATTGGGCTATGCTCAAGAACTTTTTCGAGAAATGGGGGGATTTTCTAATTTTGCTGTGAGTTTTTCCATTATTTCCATATTGACAGGAACCAGCTGGATCAAGATTGCTTGTTCAAAAATCAATTCACCGTTCATTGGTTGAAGGCATGCTAAAAATAATTCCTAGGATCAAACTTGGACATGGTTTGGCAAAATGGATATCCTGACACCATAAAGCTCCTCCAAAAGTTCTGAACTCCGACGACTGGGTATGAGTTGCCAAAGCTTTAATCTGCGGACCATACTCTGTCAGCGCCCCCTTTAAACCTGCCGCAAGTTCTGCCGTAATCTTGCGTACCTCGATTTGATGCTCAGTGATCACAATCTTTGTAACTGGCAGGTCAAACACTTGACTCGTTTCAATTTTGTCTGGATTAATGAGGGAAAGATCCTCTCCACATTCACAGCTTTTGACTGCATGATAGACAACGATGTCAGGCCTAGCCACCTGAGATAGGGCGGTTTCGAGCTGTTGTGGCTATCTATTCCTTTGCCTTTTTGGGCAGTTCATCTCGTAATCTCGCAAGACATTTTTAAAAAAAAACTACGGCGGCCACTCTGGAGTGGGCCAGTTGTTTTGAAATAAAATATAAA
>CAZBEI010000040.1:0-6186 GCA_964490895.1 uncultured Bdellovibrio sp.
ACCCCTTTTGATTGCACTCTATGTGCTTCCAGTGACCGCCAGTGCAACGAGCGCACTTTTCAGAAGTTTAATTGAAGTTTCTTGTTGGAAAATTGTTTTTTCGGTTTTGGCAACTTTACTTTGGAGTGCAGCACTTGGTGATATCAACAAACCAGAAGCAAATGTCTCTTTAATCACAGCTATTTTTTATAATCTTTTTCTAGCAGCATCAGTTTTGATGACGCCTGTTGTTGTTCATGCCCTGGCAGGGCAAGGAATAAGCACGGTGGCACAAATGCTAGGGGGCGTAGCCACTCAAGCAGCCATCATGAGTCCTGCACAAGTTGTGGGAGCATCTCAAATCCCAAAATCAATGACAATGAAAGCAACTACCACTACCGTCGGGGCTGCATCTACCTTCACAAGCGCCACTGCTCAATCAGTAAAGTCACGCTATTTTCCAATGCCCCAAAAAATGCAACAAAAAAATTCTCTAAAAAAAGAGAACCTACCTCGCCCCAATAATAAAAACCGAAAAGTAAAATCTTAATTGGTTTTTGAGAAAAATACTTTGAATGGAGTTATTCATGAAATTTTCAGATTTTTGGGCCACTGTGGTCCATCAAAATAATTTATTGCGAATTGCTGTTGGATGTCTTGTTGCGCTTAATACGATCTTAGGTGTTGTTGTTCTTGTACTAGGAAACAGGGAACCACTTATTATTGATCGGGGCTGTTACAATCGCGCTGTCACAACGACTTCTGTAAAACATACAGAAGGAGAAATCAAAGCATTTATTGAAAAAGCGATCTCTCAACGATTTGATTCAAATGCCATTGTAGAAAATGGCTTTATATCTGATCCAGAAAAACTTAATCGCTCAAAAGAACAAGAGGAACTCAGGACCCGAAACATGTTCCAACGAGCATTAGTAAATTCAATCAAAATTCAGGGAGAAAAAATATATTTAGAAACTGACCGATTGATTGCAGTTGGACAAGTGAGATCTGTTTTGCCGTTCCCACTTTTGGCAACGGTTACCTCTGTAGATCGTAGTGAGGGAAATCCATATGGCCTTTTACTTCTAAATGTCAGTACCTGGGATGGAAAGGAACCCAATCAAAATGAAAAAAAACATTAAATCTTTTTTATTATTTATTTTTGAGGATATTAATTTTCTTGCGCTTGTCATTGTAACTCTTTTGATGACTCTCTTGCTCAGCATTTTTCTAATAACTGAAGCCAGTGCCTCTGGTCGAGTAAAAACGGTTTATCTTGATGAAACAAGAACAGAGCAGGTTCTGATCAAGCCAGGAATGTTGACAGCCATTCATTTTCCAGTGAAGCCAGAAAACTCAGCTTTGGGTCAAAAAGATTTGTTTTCACTCACCTATATCGACAACGACATTATCGTTGGAGCCTTAAGACCCCAAGCTCATACCAATATGTTTGTTTATCTATATGGACGAAGGTTTTCATTTGAACTCATCACCTCAAGTGGAGTCTATGACGAAATCATTAACGTCAGAGACGCTAGTGAAAAATCATTTAAGCCCAAAACAAAGAGGAAGTTAAAACCATGAACACACCCGGAAGTCACCCCATGAGTCATCCCTTGAATTATAACGAAAAGTTGCAGGCTGAGGTCTCCTACGCAAGTCCTATAACTTTAAAAAATGCGAGGAAACAATTTGGCAAAGGCATCCTCTTTGAACAAGATGGGAAAAAAGAAACTCTTACAAGCAAAAGACTTAAGATTGTAATCGTTTTTATTTTCAGCGTGGTCACAGTTCTACTTTGTTTAAAACATGCTCCCGAAGGAAGGAGTTCAGGTGGTATTTCAACCCCAGAGGTCTCTATTCCTCTCCCAGATCGATTTGCTCATGAAAATAATATTGTTGAAATCCCCGCATTTAGGTCTGGGACTTATGTTCAGATGAGTGAAGTAAATCTTCGAGATAAAAAAGGGGGGATCATAAAATACAGTGGCCCTACTGTGGTGAAGAGCATGAAAGATTTTAAAATCCCACCTGGTTCCATTGTTCAGGCAAAACTCATCAGCGGGGCCTCTAATGGCCCCGTAAGAGCTGAGCTAATAGAAGACTTGTTAGTCAATGGATCTACTCTCGCACCCTCTGGCACTATTTTACTTGGCGCAGGGCAATCCACCGAAGAACGACTTTTTATTCAATTTACAAAACTCATTTTTAGAGATGGGAGTTTTCATTCGGTTTCAGCCATGGCTTTGGATCATGAGGACCAAATCGCAGGACTAAAGGGCTCAAAAATAGGACAGTATGCCACAAAACTAGCGGCTGGAATTGGACTTAACTTTGTGGGTGGATTGGCTCAAGGGCTGCAGGAACATGAAGTTCAAGGAATAGTTTCGGTATCAAAAACCAACATGAGAAACGCTCTGCTCAATGGGGCTGAGAAAGCATCGCTCGAAGAAGCAGGGGATCTCATGAGTGGCCTGAAAGGCCAGACACCTATCATAGAGGTAAAAGCACTTACGGAAATTTATGTCATTTTTGGAGATAGTCAATGAAATCAGAAACAGGAAATAAAATTTATGTTTTAGCTTCTCGATTTTTAAAATGTGTGGTCTGGATTTTTTATATTCCAATTCGTGAAATCGTTTATGGTCTTATTTCTAAGAAGATTCCATGGAAACATTGTTTAGGAGCGGGTCTATTTTTTGGAATGTGTATTCTTCTTGAAATAGATTATTACTTGGTTTGTAAGCTTCAGCTTGGTTTTTTATATCCCCATGGTCTTCTATATCGAATTTGGTCCATTGGAGTACTTTTTCTAGGATTTATTTTCTGGGGTTATGTGAGTGCCGAAAGGAAAAAAAACATTGCCAACGAACTTAAAAAGGCATTTTACGAAGCAGGCCTAAGAAATAGCCTTGGAAAATATCCAAACATTGTTTTTGATAAACCCATTAGTGAGTTTTACAGACGCCTGAGATTAACTCGTGAATGTCTAGCGCCAGATCAATTTAAAAAGGCAAAAGCAGTGATTGAGAGTGCTCTTAATATCCACATTGAAGAAATCGTTAATAATCAAACCAGTGGAACCATCGATTTGATCTATGGAGATGGTACAGAGCTTACCTTGTTTGATCCAGACGACTTTAGTGAACTTCCAAAGCTTTCTTTCTATGTTGGAAAATCCAGAACGTCTGTTGTCATGGCGTCATTTAAAGATATCCCACATTTTTTATTGGGTGGCCAAAGTGGTGGAGGAAAATCCACATTCATGAGGCAACTGATCACTGGAGTCTATTTGATAAATGACTCCATAGAAATGAGCTTGATGGACTTGAAGGGCGGAGCTGAGTTTGGGATTTTTGAAAATCTCCCTCGGGTAAGAGTGATGACTACCGTTGATGAGTCCTCTCGTGCCCTTGAAAAATTATCAGAAGCCATGGAATCTCGTTTAGAAGTCTTAAAACTCAATCAGTGTCAGGATATTGATTCATTTTATAAGATTTCAGAAAATGAGAGAAAATATTCAGACAACTGGAGTAAAAGTAATCAAATGACCCGCCACCTTGTGGTGATTGACGAAGCATATGCTCTTTTTCGAGCAGGGGCTGGTGCTGATGCAAAGGCGGTTCAGTTGGCAAGGGCTTCGGCCAATGTCATTGCTCAAAAAGGTCGTGCGGTTGGAATTCATATTATCATTGCTACACAGAGACCCGATAAAAACGCTGTTGATCCACAAACTAAGGCTAATTTAGTGGGAAGACTGAGTTTTGCCATGTCAGACATCCCCTCCAGTACAGTCATCCTTGATAACGCGAAAGCCGCTTCCTTACCAAAGATTCCAGGCAGAGCTATTTGGCAGGTGGGTCTTGATGAGAAAGAAATCCAAACGCCCTACCTCACAGTGGAGAAGGCAAATGAGCTTTTGGCCCCTTACCGAAAAGATAAAAGCCAAAAGACTTCTAATGATGAGTCTAAAGTGGACCGCTCCTTGGTCCCATCCAATGATGTAGATGTATTAGAAAAAAACATAATCAAAGAGAATCAGACTGATGAAGGATATAAAATATGATGTCTAGCAATCCAATTCTTTCAATCCACAGGGATATTCCACTGCTTATTTTTTTATGGAAATGGAAAATTGCCACAACATCGGCTCTGCACAAAAGGTATTTTTTAAAATGCCGCCCACATAGAGCCTATTGCCGTTTGTTAAACCTCACGAAAGCAGGCTACCTTGATAGAAAAACGATTGGAGCTGCTTTTGAAACAGTATGGACACTTACGGAGAAAGGTTTTAATAAAATACTACCTTATTTGCCCTCCTTAAAAGACGAGGGGTTCCGATCAGAAAATATTCATCACGACTTGATTACACAGGCTGTACATTTAGGCGAGTGGCTTCAGGGGGAACCTGAACACGTAAAGCTTTTTTCAGAGCAGCAACTTCGTCGCTATGATCCAAATGATTATTTGCCATGGGTTCCAAAAGACAAGCGAAGAAGACCCGATGGCTACTGGAGAATTGATGATGGTAAAACTAAAGAAACAATTGCCCTGGAGGTTGAATTAAATAGAAAACCTGTTTGTGAGTTACGCAATATTGCTGAATTTTATGCGGAAAATGAAAAAATAGATCGTGTTTTGTGGGCAGTGTTATCCGAAAGAACTGCAATACAAATCAATTCTATATTTGAAGAAAACCACCTTCAGAGAAAAGGATTCCATGATTTTTTAATTTTAAATCATTTTTTAAAATCTGGATGGGATGCGCAAATTATTTTAGGGCCAAATGCTGGAAAAAAAATTAAAGAGACGTTAATGAGATGGCTTTCGTCTCAGCCCCCAAACGTCTCTCCAAATCTCTACCCAAACAGCGCCCAAAGCTTTGGGTATCGGTCAATTTTGGACACTAGAAAAACACCATTTGATTCAAATGGTTCTGAGAAAAAAACAGGATTCATAAAGGCCCATCTGGTGGGTCAAGTAGGGATATAGAGATCGTGTTGGAGGTATCATGAATTTTTTAGAGATTAAGATGTGTATTTTGTGGATTCTAGTTGGTGTAGCTTGCTTGTCGGGTTGTGCAACGGTTGAGAAGAGTACAGGGTTTGGTGTGGTAGTGGGTGGAACCTTGGGAGGAGTAATTGGCTCTAATGTTGGCTCTGAGAATGCGACGTCTGCAGCTCTGGGTGCAGTGATTGGAGCAGTTGCTGGTGGGATCATGGGCCATGCAGGTTATGAAGATAATAAACGCAAGAAAGAGATGGCTCAATTTGAAACTGAGAAAGTAGAAGTTCCATCGCCAGAACTAAGAGATGCCGTTGTTCGTCGTGTTTGGGTTCCTGCTAAAATCGAAGGTCTGAAATATATTGGAGGTCACTTCATGTTTGTCATTGAGAGGCCTTCTGAGTGGAGGTCAAATGAGTAATGCCGAAGCTGGAGTCCAGTTGCTGACAACTATGGAGCAACACGAAAAACATCCCGAGCGTTTAGTTGCACAACCTGAAACTTTGGAGAAGCTAAATTTATTCATGACTCAGGTGGAGAAGTACTTTAATGGTGCCATTTGTCCTACAAAAAGCGAGTTGATGAATTTAGTGATTACAAGCCGTGCGTCCGAGCTGTCGTCTGGTGAACTCCAAAGTGTGTGGAGGCGATTATTTGATCCTGTCAAATTCTCTAGGCTTGTAACAAAGAAGCTTGCGGAAGCTAAGAAAAGAGGAGAGACGGTTAGTGTTGAAGAAGTATTACAAAGTCTTAAGCCTGAGTTTCCTCCTCCAAGTGACAAGCCTAAACGTCAAAAGGTCAAATCACAGCTCACTCAATCTGAAACTGAATTTAAAAAAGAAGCCTCTTAATTGTTGAGTAAAGTGAGGCGGTGGCTATATCGCTACCGCCTCCAAAGAAAGAAGGCCCTGTGCCACGTGCAAATAATTTAAAAAATATCCCAGAAATCTCTATTGACATGAATAATCCAATGGTTTATCTACATTCTATGTCTGCATTTGAAGTAGAAAAATTAAGAAAGCGATTAAGTCTTACACAAAATGCCCTTGCTCAAATTCTTGGACTTTCTAACAAACAAATTGTTTATCGTTGGGAGGCAGGGACAAGGAAAATGGGTGGACCACTGAGTAGGTTATTTAGATATCTCAATGAACTGTCTGAAAAAGAAGCAATGGATTTTTTAAATCAATTAGAAAAGCAGGG
>CAZBEI010000041.1:0-37179 GCA_964490895.1 uncultured Bdellovibrio sp.
CCCACTTGTTTCATGTCTGAAACACGCTGATCAAAAGACTTCGCACCCTCTGGATTTTTTTTAGCCTGGACTTTAAGTTGGGCAATTTCTTGCGAAGCTTTATTCCGTTCCGACTTGAGCGTCTCCGTGTCTTGAATCAACTTTTTCCTACTGCTCACGAGCCCCTTAAGTTTATCCAAAAGACCGAGATTGACGTTTCTTTTCTTGAGACCTTTTTCGACGCTCTCTGGATTATCCTGAAATAATTTTAAATCTAACATGATAGACTCTTACCTCGTTTACAAAAACTTTTCAAATTCTCCGCGGTCCGGCGCATCGGGCTCCATCTCCAAATACTTTCGGAAAGACGTCCGTGCACTCGTAGGGTCTCCCATATCCCAATAAACCAGCCCTAATCTTTTGTATAGGATCGGATTTCCTGGATCTAAAGAGAGTGCGGCCCGATAGAGCGCCACTGCACTTTGATAATTTTTTAGAAGGTAATTAGCATAGGCCGCCATGTGTTTGGGTTCTGTGGCATTTGGAGCAAATTGCATAGCCCTCGAAAACAAATTGAGCGCCTCGCCAGCCAAGCCGGTTTCGATATTTTCTTTTCCCAAAGCAATCATGGCGTTTACATTGTTGGGGGAGAGGCTCAACTCTTTTTTAAATTCCTCTGCTGCAGCCTTATGATTTCCTTGAATCACATAAAGAGCACCTTTATAAAAATGGAGATTTGGGTATTTTGGAAAAATAGAATAAATTTTATCAAGCTCGACTCCAGCTTGTTCAAATTGAGATTTTTTTATAAATACACGGTACCTTTCTAAATAGCCGATAGGATCCGAAGCATTTCGGTCTGAATATGACTTGTAGGCTGCCAGTGCTTTGTCTAGGGCATTTTTGTCTTTTCCTTCTCGGTTTAGAAAAATCTGTGCTTGCAGTTTCCAGGGATAAGCATAATCGGGATTGGCTTCGATGGCTTGGTCAATGTGTTTTTGAGCCAATTCCCATTCGCCTCTTTGAATTTGAAATTCTGCAATCGCCGCCAAGAACTCGGCTCGTGTGACTCCTCCTTTTTGCAGTTCGTCTCGTAGCATTTGAATCGCTCTGTCAATGGACTCGGATGCCGCAATACTTTTTGCAGTCCCGATCACAGCCTCGACATTGAGAGGATCATAACGAAGTGCAAGCGAAAAGAAAAAGGGCGCTTCTTTGTATTTTTTTACGGCCACCAAACTATTTGCAAACGCAGTGTAGACATCTGGGTCAATCGTATCTCTGGCCATTGCTTTTTTGTAAAATGTCTGTGCTTCTTCGAATCGGCCTTGTTTGGCATACATATCTCCGGCTGCTTTATCAATCGCACTTTGGCTCACCGGAAGAAGCCGAAATCGATCTAATGCCTTTTTTGCTTCTTCCCAGTCATAACTCTGAATTAAAGTCCGAATGTATTTGGACCACACTTCGATGTTATTGGGAGCTCTTTTTGCAGCTAACTCATAGTTTAATCTCGCATTAGAAATGTCATTGAGCTGTGCAAACATGTCCCCCGTTTTGATGAGGGGTAAGGCCGAATCTAAGTTAGACTCTCTCGCCTGTAAAAAAAAGGTCAGGGCTTCGTGATAATTTCCCTGTCTTAAAAGCTTCTGACCTTCGCCTAAAAAATAATACATCCTTGCTTCTTTTTGGACAAACTTAATAGACTCCCCCAGACGCGCTCTTAAGGAGTACATTTCTAATAAATAATCAGAATTATCCCTCTCTAAACGAACAGCGTTTTCGATGTCTCCTAAAGCAAAATTCCATTTTTTATCTGTCTCTGCAAGCATGGCGTGGAGGTAATACCCCCGCGCTAACTCCTTTGGGTTGAGTAAGTTTCCATGGGTTACCACAAAATCGAGAGGGGCCTTTGCTTCTTTTATTTTTCCCTGCTGTACCAGTAAATCAGCCAACCTCAAATAGGATCGGGCATGATTTTTATTAAAACGAATTGCATTTTGATATTCCAAAAAAGCGCTGTCTGTATCTCCATATTTTTCTGCAATCAACCCCCTCAGGTAAAAAACCTTTGCGCTAAAAACATGGTTGTCCGGAATTTTACTGATATATGTAGCTGCTTGTTCGAAATTTCCGCGCGAATAAAACGCATAGGCAATATAATAAAATAAAATGAGATCAAAATTCTTGTGGGTTTTGGTATATTCTACAATTCTATTTTGAGCTGCTTCTGCACGATTGACTGTGATAAAAAACTCCACATCGGCAATCACTAACTCTTGTAAATCAATCGCTCTTGCTCCTGCTGAGTCAATCAAAGAGGTAATGACATTAAAATAGTTCTCGTCTTTATTAGAAGAGTCAATGAGGTTGAGATAGCAGGAGGCTAAGAGGGCTGTGGCTTTTATATTTTCAGAATCTAATTCAATGGACACTAAAAGTATATCTGCGGCACTCCGATAGCCATTGACGGTGTCTTCTAGGTACCGAGGAAGGGCTAAAGCATATTTTTTATTGCTCTCGAGTGGCTGAGAAGCCCCACTCTGTTGTTTTGGCAATACTGCCCGTAACATTCTGGGTTTTAGTGGTTCTATTTTTTTCGGTTCTTTTTTAAGCAAGTCCTGAAAAAAAAGAAAGCAAACACCCAGAAATAGCAGGTAAACAATCCCTTTATTTGCCCTTGCTCCTCCTTTTTTTGGCAAAGAAATTCCGAATGTTTTTTTATTTTGAAATACAATCGTTCTCTCTTCGGATAGAGCCCTGTGCCCGGAGTATTCTTGCTGTGCAATTTCTACATTTGTGAGTGTGGTGTCCTCTTCTGCTCCAAAATCAAAAACTGTCTCAGTTACCGATTTTTCTGAAGAGGTGTTTTCTTTTTTCTTTGTTTTTGTTTGGGTTTTTGTTGGGGTTTTCGTTGGGATTTCTGGCTCTTGTGTTTGATTTTCTGGCAACACCTTTGTCTCAGAAATAAAGGTCAGTGTTCCGTCGGAGATCGGAATTGCGACTTCTGCTTCCTTCAAAAGCTCTGTAGCTTCTTTGCTCTGTCTGATCTTTTCCTCAAGTTTACCGGTAGCTTTTGAAAGAAAAATATCTGCAATCTCTGGAATTAAGTTGATGTCTTTCCAGTCCCCCCGAGGGTACACTCTAGCTGACTCTGTTCCAATGATTTTATCTTTATAGACAAGCAACTCTATGCGACTGATTTCAATGGGACCTAGAGTCCTCCCCGAAGCAAGCCGAATCTTATAGAGACGCTCACTCATTAAAAACCTACAATTTTCTTAGCAAGTTGTAAGAGATTTGAAGGAAGTAATCCCCACTGCAGAGTTAAAACCACCATCATCACGACCGCAAATTGTGAGAATAAAGAAACCTGAGGTTCCCCTCTCCAAACAGTGGGGCTTTCCCTCATATACATAGAAACTATAACTCTAAGATAATAATAAACAGAAACCGCACTGCATAAAACAGCAATGACTACTAGGGGTGTTTCTCCGGCGGCTACAGCAGAGTAAAAGACCCAGTATTTTGCCGCAAATCCTGCCGTAGGTGGAAGTCCCGCTAAAGAAAAAAGAAATACTGCGAAGCAAAATGAGAGCCCTGGGTGGCGATAGGCTAAGCCCGAAAAATCATGGAGGCACAAATCCCCATCTTGCTTCGAAGCAAAAATCGACAACAGAGCAAAGGCTCCTAAATTCATTAGGGAATACGCAACCAAATACACCACGAGAGGCGCATATCCTTCTGGAGATAGGGGCGCAGCAATAAGACCAACCAGCAGATAACCTGAATGTGCAATCGAAGAATAAGCCAGCATTCGTTTTAAGTTGCTCTGTGCCAACGCCACCAAGTTTCCAAAAACCATTGTTGCCACCGCACAAACCCATAAAATATCATGGAAGTAGGGTTGCATCGGCCCCAAGCAAAGCAAAATTCGCATGAGCGCTGCAAAAGCTGCAGCCTTTACTCCCGCAGTCATAAATCCAGTGATCGGTGTCGGAGCACCTTCGTAAACATCAGGAATCCACATGTGGAATGGAACAGAGGCTACTTTAAATAAAAATCCAAACAAAACAAAACCTGCTCCCACTGCAAATAACAGGGGCGGCGGCCCACTTTGCGCCTGCGCTACCTTTAGAATTTCGCGAATTTGAGTCGTGTGAGAAAACCCATACAGAAGCGCAGCTCCATATAAAAAAAGGGCAGAAGCGACTCCGCCCATTACAAAATATTTGATTGCTGCTTCGTTGGATTTTCTATCCGCTCTCCTAAATCCAACAAGTACATAGACAGCCAATGAGAGAATCTCAAGCGCAATAAAAGAGACAATAAGATCTAAACTAGAAGCTAAAAGCATCATCCCAAGGGTAGAAAGGAGCAAAAGAATATAATACTCAGGCAGTTGAAGTTCTTCTTGATCCAAATATCTAAAAGAACTAAGCACTGTAATGGCGGTCGACCCTAAAAATAGCCCATTAAAAAAACACCCAAAGGGGTCCGACACCAGCATCTGGTTAAACATTAAAACCTCGCCCTGGCCCAGTGCTTGAAAGGAAGAGATCATCCCCAAAATTAAAACAAAGAGTGTCGAAAGAAAAACAAGCCATTTTGTGTTCCACTTTCTAGCTCCGCTCAATAACATCACTACAACCACTCCACCCAAAACCCAAAGATAAGGGGAAAGAAGCGCTAAAGACACAAAATCAATTATTCTCATAATCACTTTCTAGTTGCATGGTGACAGAGGTCTCTCCCCCAGATCGAGCTAAAAACTTTTGAATGGAGCTCTCCATTTTGTGAAAAAAAATATTTGGGAAAAAACCCATTACAAAAATCGCACCCACAATCGGGACTAAAACTAAAATCTCACGCAAAGACATATCTTTTAATGCTTCGTTAGCTGGGTTTTTAATCGGTCCAAACATCACCCTCTGAAAAGCCCACAACAAATAAACCGCTGCTAAAATCACGCAGAGCGCAGAGAGCCCTGTGTAAAGGGGGTGGACCTTCCATGACCCCAAAAGAATTAAAAACTCCCCTACAAACCCATTTGTGCCAGGAAGGGCAAGAGAGGACAGGCTGACAATCATAAAGAAAACAGCAAAAACAGGCATCACTTTGGTGAGCCCACCAAAATCTTTTATCTCGCGGGTGTGCCTGCGCTCATAAAGCATCCCCACCAAAAGAAAGAGCCCTCCGGTAGAGATCCCATGGCTTAACATCTGATAGATTGATCCTGTCACAGAGATGGAATTTAAGGAAAAAAGCCCGAGCATCACAAAGCCCATATGACTTACTGAGGAGTAAGCCACCAATTTTTTTAAGTCCGGCTGTACCATCGAAACCAAAGCTCCATACAAGATTGCAACCATCGCCATAAGCATAAAAGAGCTCTGATACATTCGAACGGCCTCTGGAAAAAGTGGAAAGGCAAAACGAATAAATCCATAGCCTCCCAGTTTTAATAAAACACCCGCTAAAATTACACTCCCAGCAGTGGGAGCTTGGACGTGGGCATCTGGCAGCCAAGTATGAAGTGGAAACATAGGTACTTTTACTGCGAACGCTAAGGAAAACGCCAAAAATAAAAGCGACTGTGGAGAAAAAATCCCTGTTGCAACAGTTCGCACTCGATACAGATCTTGTAGCGCTGTCGAATAATTTCCAAATTGAATTTTATGAACATAAGACAAGTAAAAAATAGCCACCAACATGAGCAACGAACCTACCACGGTAAACAAAAAAAACTTCATCGCAGCATAAATCCGCTCTTTTCCTCCCCAAATGCCGATAAGGAAATACATGGGTACGAGCATGGCTTCCCAAAAAACGTAGAAAAGAAAAAGATCCAAGGCCATAAAAGCCCCAAGCATTCCGCTTTCAAGAACCAAAAGTAAAAAATAATACTCCCTCAGCCGGTGCTCCACCGCCGAAAAAGAAGACAATATAACGATAGGTGAGAGAAAAGTCGTGAGCAAGATGAGCCATAAACTTATCCCATCCATTCCCAGGTGGTAACTCACCCCCAGCTCCTTGATCCAAGGCACAACCTCTACGAACTGAAACTCTAATCCGTTTGGATCAAATCTCAAATAAAGTAAGATCGAAAGCGCAAAAGTGAGGCCACTTCCCAGCAAAGACCAGCTCTTGAGCAACCGGCCTGGAACCACAGGACTCAAAAAAGCCCAAAATAACGGAAAAAAAAGAACCACCGTCAGGAGGTGCGCATTAAGCCAATCCATAAATTAAATATCCCATCATGATAAAAAGTCCAAAAAATAAAACCAGCATATACGTTTGGATGGCTCCTGTCTGAATCCACCGTAAATTTTGCCCTCCCCAGTTTGAGAGTAACCCCAGCCCCACCAAAACTCGATCTACAATCCGAATGTCCATTTCTTTCCACAAGGTTTGAGAGAAAAGCACAATCGGTTTGATAAAAACCAACTCATAAATTTCGTCGACAAACCACTTATGGAATAAGAGGGAGTGAGGTTTTGAAAATTTTAAGTCTCGATAAAACTTGAACCCAAAAAAAACACCTCCCGATGCGACGAGCACACTCACTCCCATGAGTAAAATCTCTAGCCACTCGGCCCCGCCCTCTTCTTGTATTTGGCGGGCAGGAATGACAAACGAAAAATAATGCTCAAGCCAACTCGAGTGAGGAATGCCAATGAATCCTCCAACGACACTCAAGACAGCTAAAATCTGCAGTGGAATAATCATACTGGCGGGAGACTCGTGAACTTCGCGCCCGTGCTCTCTGGGCTCCCCTAAAAAAATTAAAACAAAAAGCCGAGTCATATAAAAAGCCGTTAAAAGAGCGCCTAAAACTCCCAATACCCAAAGCCAAGTCCCCCCATAGGACGAACTAAAGGCTTTCCATAAAATTTCGTCTTTAGAAAAAAATCCTGAAAAAGGTGGAATTCCACAGATGGCCAGCCAGGCAATTAGAAAAACAAAATAGGTCTTTGGCATTTTTTTCCTAAGCCCACCCATTTTTAAAATATTTTGTTCTTCGTGCATTCCGTGGATCACGCTTCCTGCTCCCAAAAATAAAAGCGCTTTAAAAAATGCATGCGTCACTACATGAAAAACTCCTGCATCAAACGCCCCCACACCACAGGCTAAAAACATGTATCCTAGCTGTGAAACAGTCGAATACGCTAAAACTTTTTTAATGTCCGTTTGAGCCAGGGCGATCGAGCCAGCAAAGAGCGCAGTCAACACACCCGTAATGGCCACCACATGCATGGCAATAGGAGAAAGAAAATATAAAAAATGGAGCCGAGAGAGTAAATAGATTCCAGAAGTCACCATAGTGGCAGCGTGGATCAGAGCAGAAACTGGGGTCGGACCCGCCATTGCATCAGGCAACCAAACATAGAGAGGGATTTGAGCAGACTTTCCGGTACAACCCAAAAACAACAAAAGGCAAATGGCCGTCAGGGTTCCAGACTCAATCAATGCGGGAAGATTTTGTGCATTTCCCTGCACTACCGCCAAACGTAAGGACTCGAAATCTAGCGTCCCAAAGGAGTTAAATAACATGAACATTCCAATCAAAACGCCAACGTCTCCAATCCGATTTACAACAAATGCTTTTTTCCCTGCTTTTGCTTTTTCGTCGTCCGTATACCAATAACCAATCAGCAAGTAACTACAGAGGCCTACGCCCTCCCAACCCAAAAACAACACAGGAAGAGACGCACCCAGAACTAAAACCAACATGGCAAAACAAAAAAGATTAAGGAAAGCAAAAAATTTCCCCGGGGTTTCATCGTGGGCCATATAGCCAATCGAATAGACATGAATCAACGTACCCACTCCTGTAATCACAAGACAGAAAACGAGGGAAAGTGCGTCGACCCTAAGCGCAAAATCTAAATTAAATCCACCAAACTGCATCCACGAAAACAGACATTGTTCTGCAACCCGATGGTCCAGAGGCAACTTCGAAAAACTCCAAAAATACCAAATAGAAATTAAAAAAGAGCCAAAGACCGCAAGGCTCCCAATCATCCCTGTCAAAACAGAATCCGATTTTCGGAAAAGAAATCCATTAATCAAAAATCCCAGAAGCGGCAATCCGATAATGAGCGCAAGCATGAAGTCTTTATCCTTTTAATTGTCTGATAGAATCTGTATCCACACTTTGTAAATTCCTAAACATTGCAATCACCAAGCCCAAGCCCACCGCACTTTCAGCGGCTGCCACTGCAATAATAAAAAATACTGACATTTGACCTCCCAAATGTCCCCATCCTCTCGAAAAAACAACAAAGGTCAAATTTACTGCGTTCAACATAAGCTCAATGCACATCAGGACAATGAGGATGTTTCTTCTGATGAGCACACCCAAAAAACCAATCAAAAACTCCATTGCGCAAAAGGACAACACAACCCAAGGTTCAACTTGCCAATGAACTAACCCACTAACTTGCATGGCGAGAACCTTTCTTTCTTTTCGCAATGGCCACACATCCTACAATGCCAACTAAAATCAAAATCGACGTGAGCTCAAAAGGCAAAACATAATCAGAAAACATCAACCGAGAAAGGGCTCTTGTATTGTCTGCTTCTAACGGCACACCCGACACAGGAAAGGCACTCCGTTTAAAAACCCAAACCAATCCCGCAAGCGACGCTGCACCGAGGAACACCACTCCACCCTTCACCAAAACAGGGGTCCTCTTCAAATCAAACGAAGGAACATCTGCATTTAAAAGCATAATTACAAATACAAACAGCACCATGATTGCCCCTGCATAAACAAGTACTTGCAGTGCAGCCACGAGGTGCGCCCCCAAGAGGGCATAAATCCCTGCAAAACAAAAAAACACCAACACCAGCGCAAAAGCACTAGAAACAGGACTTTTATTCAAAACCACAAACAACGACAGTCCAATTGCAGGTACAGCGAAAAAATAAAAAAAAGGGAGGGAGACATCCATTATTTATTACCCCTTTGCACTAATAAAAAGTCTTTCTCATAGACCTCTCTCTCAATCTGTGTCATTTCGTAAATCGTGCTCAGTTTAATAGCATCTTTTGGACAAGCCTCTTCGCACATTCCACAAAAACAACACCTCAACACATCAATTTCGAAGGTTACTGGATATTTTTCTTTGTCAGGACGCTCCCCTGCTTCGATATGAATGCACTCTGCTGGACAGACCGTTGGGCAAAGCATACAGGCCGTACAATTTTCTACACCATTGACGACTTTGATGTAATGCATCCCTCGATACCCGGGAGAATACTCCCGTCTTTCTTCTGGATACTGGATGGTTACTTTTTTACCAATAAAAAAATTTTTCATTGTTATAAAAAGTCCCGTCATAATATCGGGAAGATAAATTTTTTGCAGAAAACTTGTCTTTGGTTTTAGAAGCATAGGACTTAAAACCCCCTCATTAAAAAGCCTGTAATAAGAATGTTTAATAAAGAAAGGGGGAGTAACACCTTCCATCCTAAATCCATCAATTGATCAAAACGAAACCTTGGAAGAGTCCACCGGACCCACACAAAAAGCCACATAAAAAAGGATAACTTCAAAGTAAATGAAAGGATCTCAAAACCAATCCGAGTCCACTCATGCGCTCCCCCCACTAAATGCAGACTGTCTAAAAGAGTGGGTAAGCCGGGAAGCATTTGCCAACCCCCCAAGTATAAAGACGCCAAGAGGCCAGACGCCGTGGTCATATTGAGGTACTCTGCCATAAAAAAGAGAGCAAATTTCATGGAACCATACTCTAAATGATAACCCGCAACGAGTTCAGACTCTCCCTCTGGCAAATCAAAGGGCAATCTATTGGTTTCTGCAAACACGGAGACGAGAAAAATCAGAAAACCAAGGGGTTGAATAAAAATCCCCCATTTCGGTATGGAGACAGGTCCCATCTGAAACAAAACTTCTCCCTGGCCACTCACAATGTCATTGAGACTGACGCTCGAAAATAGCATGACGATCCCGATCACCGAAAGACCCATAGAAACTTCGTAGCTGATCATTTGAGAAGAGCTTCGGAGGGTTCCTAAAAGAGAATATTTATTATTGGAGGCCCACCCTGCCATGATGATCCCGTACACCCCAAGCGAAGCAATCGAAAAAATATAGAGCAACCCCACATTTAAATCCGCCAACTGAAAATGAACGGTTCGGCCCATAATTACAATCGAACTTGCAAAAGGGATCACAGCAAACGTCATAAATGCAGGCACCAGTGCAACCAAAGGCGCAAGGACATAAAAAAATCGGTTTACGTGTCCTGGGATGAGGTCTTCTTTAAAGAAAAATTTGACCGCATCTGCCACCGGCTGAATGAGGCCAAACGGCCCTACACGATTGGGTCCCAATCGGTTTTGCATCAGAGCAGAACCCCTGCGCTCCACCCAAACCATGATTGGAACAACATGCAACAATGGGATGACAACCATTGCTGTTTTGGCTGCGAGAATGATCCAGTCGAGGGAGTCCACTTTAAGCCGCTCCCTTTTCTAAGCCTGGAGTGGTTAAACTCGGAGTGGCAACACCAAGATTGGACCACATCATAAAAACTTCGGACAAGGCCTTGCTTTGTCCAAGCGGAAAAAGTGCTCTTTTAAATTTTTGCTCCCTTCCTTCAAAATTAAATATCGTTCCATCCTTTTCCACAAACGAGGGCCCTGGCAAGATCATTGCAAAACTCTGGGTCTGAGACGTATGAAAAACTCCTACCCCAATTTGCAGCACATTTTTAAGCTCAGGCAAAACTGCGCGGCCCCCTCTAAAAACAAGCACTGCTTGTGTGCCCTCTGGCAATTCCTTGAATCCAGGAACTCCCAATTTTTCAATCCCGTGGAGGTTTGCCGTTTTGCTTTTTCTCTTTAAAATGGCGTCTGCTGGTGCGTCGTCTATACTTGAAAAAACTTGCGGCGTCCCATAGTGAAAAATCTTGACGCCTTTAAATTGAGTCGGGATAAACTCCAAAACAAGCATGGCTTCTTCTTGCGTTAGGTCTGATCCAACGAGAACCGCCAGCTTTTTTCCGTCCAAATCGGATTTCACTTTCCGAATGGCAGAACTCCAATCAAGTCGCTCTTCCACGCCCGCGGTCTGCATCAATGGATCTAAGATGCGGTCTTCTTTTTGGGTGTAGTGATAGTTAAAACGCCCCTCATCACAGAGCCAATATTTATTGATATCTAAATTGGTTCGAGGAATACAACGGTGAATGGTGTTTTTTTCATGGTGAATTTCCATATTGCATCCCCGCGAACAGCCCTCACAAATGGTGGGTGTTTTTTTGAGGTACCACACTCTTTTCTCAAACCTAAAATCCCTGAGCGTCAAAGACCCCGTAGGACAAATATCGGCATAATTTCCAGCATACTCTGTCTGTAGAGGTAAGCCGTCGATGGTGGTGATCTCTACATTATTGCCTCTTTCCACAGCAACCATTTCATGAATTCCAGCAATTTCGTCCCCAAAACGAATGCACCTGGAGCAATGAATGCATCGGTTCATATTTTTTTGAATCACAGGGCCCATGTCTAAATCGATATAGGTTCTGCGCTCCTCCTCAGACCTCATCAGAGGAGAGCCATAGCCAAAAGAAAAATCCTGTAGATCACACTCTCCAGATTTGTCGCAGATGGGACAATCCAAAGGATGATTCATGAGCAAAAACTCCATAATGGCCTTTTGATTGCCTTTAACCCGATCTGATGTTGTTTTGACAACCATGCCTTCTGTGGGTGGAGTCGAACACGCCGTTTGAAGCTTTGGCATTTTTTCGATCTCAACAGCACACATCCGGCATTGAGCCACCACAGAGAGCCCGGGATGGTAGCAAAAGTAAGGGATCTGAATGGCAGCCCGCCTGGCCACCTCAATGAGATTTTCGCCTGGCTTCCACTCGACTTCTTTTCCATCAATTATACATTTGGGCATTTTTTCCCTCGAATATGTTCTTCAAAGTCGGCCTTAAATTTTTTCACAAAACTTGTGACAGGACCTGCTGCCGCGTCTCCAAGCGCACAAAGTGTTTTGCCATTGATATTGTCTGCAATATCTAAAAGCAGAGCTAAATCTGTTTCTTTCCCGTTGCCATGTTCGATCCGGTGAAGAATATCTTCCATCCACTTACACCCTTCTCTACACGGTGTGCACTGACCACAAGATTCGTGGGCATAAAATTTTGTAATCCTGTGAAGGAGCCTGACCAGACAATAATCTTCGCTGATCGCCATAATTCCAGCAGAACCCAGCATCGTTCCAATTTTCATCAGAGGCTCAATATCTACAACCACATCGATTTCTTCGGGCGTAAGGATGGGCGCCGACGAACCACCCGGAATCACCGCCTTTAATTTTCTGTCATTCAAAATTCCACCGCAGTGGTCATAGATGAGCTGTCGCAAGGTCACCCCACCGGCCGGCAACTCATAAAGCCCGGGTTTTTTGACGTGCCCAGAAACACAAAAAAGCCGCGTCCCACCCGATTTTTCTAACCGGCCAAGACTGGCAAACCATGCTCCACCCTTGCGCAAAATAAAAGGAACCGCTGCAAGCGTTTCTACATTGTTGACAATGGTGGGACCGCCAAATGCTCCCGCCTGCGCTGGAAAAGGTGGCTTCACTCTAGGTTCTCCCCGTTTTCCCTCCAGCGAATTGAGCAGGCCTGTCTCTTCGCCACAGATATAAGCTCCTGCACCACGGTGGAGAGTGATGTCAAAACTAAACGAAGAACCTAAAATATTTTTCCCTAAAAATCCTTTAGAGTGCGCTTCTAGAATAGCTAGCTCTAAAAGCTTAGCCTCTCTTGTGTACTCTCCACGGATATAAAGATAACCCCGGTTGGAGCCAATGGCATATCCTCCAATAAGCATCCCTTCGATCAAAAGGTGGGGGAGGTACCTCATGAGATCACGATCTTTGAAAGTTCCAGGTTCGGACTCGTCTGCGTTACAGACTAAATATTTAGGTTTTGGGGATTGCTTTGGGATAAACCCCCATTTCACTCCTGTCGGAAATCCAGCTCCGCCACGACCTCTCAAGTTTGATTTTTTTACTTCGGCAATAATGTCGTCCGGGGTCATTTGAAGCGCTTTTTTGATGGCACTGTAGCCTTCCATTTTTTCTAGATAATAAGGGAGGGAGCGAGACTCCTCGTTGCCAAAATGTTGAATAAATAGAGTCTCTGTTTCCATTAGGCCAGTCCTTCCAAAATCTGATCTAATTTTCCGGTATCTAGTCCTTCGTGATAATCGTCATTGAGCATCATTGCGGGTGCAGTCCCACAGGCTCCAAGGCATTCTTCTTCCATGAGCGTAAATTTTTTATCGAGTGTTGTTTCTCCGCAGCGGATACTCCATTTTTTTTCGCAGTGCTCGACTAACTTCTCTGCTCCACGGAGCGCACAAGCAACATTGGTACAAATTTTAAGATGGTACTTTCCCACGGGCTTAAGATTGTACATCGTATAAAACGACGCCACCTCTCTCACTTGTGCAGGATGGATTTCGATGTATTTGGCAACCTCCGCTAAGATCTCTGGCGGTAGCCAACCCAGCTCTTTTTGCGCTTCATGCAATGCAGGCAACAAGAGCGCCAATTTTTTGGGGTACTGTGGCTCCAATTTTTTCATCTCTTGATAAAACTGATCCGAAAGTTGTTTTGCCATAATTAACGATCCAGTTCTCCTGCGATCACATTAATACTCCCGAGAGCAGCCACCAGGTCGGGGATTTTTTCGCCCTCTACCATCGGAGACAATCCTTGAAAATGATAGACAGAAGGTCCTCTAATACGCATTCGATGGGCCATGGGAGCCCCTTTACTCACAATATAAAAACCCAATTCGCCATTGCCTGCCTCGAATGTGGTATAGGTCTCGCCCGCGGGAACCTCAAAGCCAGACATAAAAAATTTGAAGTGGTAAATCATCCCCTCCATCGTATTATAAACTGCTGCTTTGTCAGGAATCCGTACTCGCTTGTCCTCAGACCAAATCGGACCTTTTTGTATTTTTTCTGCGCACTGGGACAAAATATTGAGTGACTGTTTAATTTCTTCTAGCCGGACCAAATACCTAGAATACACATCTCCCTCTTGGCTAATGGGCACATCGAACTCAACTTCTTTATAAAAAAGGCTGGGCTGGTCTCTGCGCAAATCCCAATCGATTCCAGCCGCTCTGGCGTTGGGACCCGAAAAACTATACTTCATGCACATTTCTTTATTAAATACGGAAACACCTTTTGTGCGATTGCACCAAATTTTATTGGTGGTCAGGAGTTTATCCATTTCGTCAATCACCTTGCGAGTACGAATGGCCCAGCTCTTCACTTCTTTTTCCCAGCCGGGGGGAGCATCTGCAAAAAGTCCTCCAATGCGCGTGTACGACGTAGTGAGCCTTGCCCCGCAGAGTTTTTCTATGAGCGTATAGGCCTCTTCTCTTTGATGAAAACCGTAGAGGAAAAACGAAAACGCTCCAAGATCTACTGCGTTGATCCCAATACAAATCAGGTGGTCAATCACTCTGGAAATCTCACAACACATCATCCGGATCCATACACAGCGTGGAGGCAGTTCGATCCCCATGAGTTTTTCGACAGCCATTGCATATGCGACATTATTGATAAGCGCAGAGCAATAGTTTAGCCGGTCTGTATAAACTATGAATTGATGGTAAGTTCTATTTTCCCCAAGCTTTTCTTTGGCTCGATGGGTATAGCCAAACTCGCAGTAAGATTTTTCTATTGTTTCTCCGTTGATCCGAGCCACCATCCTCAACGCGCCATGCATGGCTGGGTGGGTGGGACCAATATTGACAATGGTCGTAGAATCAGCCCAAAGATCGTCCGAATCATACTCCAAAACCCGCGAGTGAGAATCGAGCTCTAATAGTTTTGGATCAGGAGGCTCAGGCGTTGGAAAAATTTGATATCCCTTTAAAGCATAATCTTTTCTCAAGGGATGCCCCACCCAGCGAGAATCCATCAGAATTCTGCGCAAATCGGGGTGGCCTTTAAATTTAATTCCAAACATGTCCCAGACTTCTCTTTCGGCCCAATTGGCGGCTTCCCACAGTCCCGTTGCAGTGGGAACCTCCTCGCCTTCTTTCACTCGTGTTTTTAGCCGAATTCGGCTGTGTGTGGCATGGGAGTAAAGTTGGTACACCACCTCAAACCTGGGATCGCTTTGCTCGCCTTTCTCATTTTGCTCATCGGTAGCCGTAATATCAGAAAGATAAGCATATTGAAGTCCTGGGTCATTCTTAATAAAAAACAAGAGATCAAATAAACGCTCTTTTTTAAAATAGATGACAGGTACATCCGCCTGACAAATCTCTTCTATGTCATTTCTAAATTTTTCTTGAATTGCTTCTACCTGAGTCTTAATGTCTGACTCCGTCTTAATATCTTTTGACTCCGTCATGAGTGCTTCTCTTGTATTTGAGAGTAGGTTTCGCCCTTGGCAATTCTTTCCTGAAGCCTCATGAGCGCATGGATCACCCCCTCAGGATTGGGTGGGCAGCCTGGAACATAGACATCCACAGGCAAAATCGTGTCAATCCCCTGAACCACACTATAAACATTAAAAATCCCACCAGAAGACGCACAGGCTCCAAAAGACATCACCCACTTTGGATCACTCATTTGATCATAAACGGTTCTCAGGACGGGGGCCATTTTGGAGACAATAATTCCCGCCACAATGAGCAAATCACTTTGGCGCGGAGAAAATCGGACGACCTCTGCTCCAAAGCGGGCCATGTCATAATCCGAAGCCAAGGTGGCCATCATTTCAATTCCACAACAACTCGTGCCAAATGGAAGTGGCCAGAGAGAGTTTTTTCGCCCCCAGTTTATAAAATCGTCTATGCGAGTAGTAAAATAACTCGGTGATCCATCTTTACTCATACGTCTAATCCCAATCTAAAGCTCCTCGCCTTAAAATATAAAAATAACCCAAAAGTAAAACGGCAGTAAAAAATCCCATCTCATAAAGAATAAAAGAGCTCACCTTTAGATACTCTTTGAATACTATAGCCCAAGGAAAGAAAAACACGGCTTCCACGTCAAAAAGTAAGAACAAAAGCGCAACCAAATAAAACTTAACCGATACACGATGCTGCGCGCTTCCAAGGGGGGGCACTCCGCACTCAAAAGGCTGATTTTTTTTTCTGTTCGTCAGCTTTGGACCCAAAAGCGCCGACAAAATAAGGATCGTCAAGCCCACAAAGAGTCCAAGTGCCATTAAGATTAAGACTGGGATATAATCCATAATGAGTGTCCCTTAGTTATAACTTATTGCACCGTGTATCTCAACAAATCAAAAACTTTTTCTGCAAAAATACTCATTAAAAAGAGGGGTACAATAAGAATCATAATAACTCCCCAATAAACTCTCACACCCGGGGGCCCCCCCCGAAGACCTTGCCCCAAATCCTTGACCAAATAGAGTGCCACTCTTCCAAAACAGATCGCCCCAAAGCCCATAGAGCAAATAGCCAAAAGAGATAGCACATACCAACCCTGCCTAAACGCCTCTTTAATGAGAGCAAATTTCGATATAAAACCGGGAAAAGGGGGGAGACCCACAAAACAAACAAAAAAAATCAAGAAACAAAGAGCGGCCGGAATGGAATTTCGCATTCCTTGGCTTAGATCTTGTATTCTATGAATCCCTTCTCCAGAAAACCGGGATAAAAGGTAAAAGACCCCCATCAGAGAAAATAAGTCCACTAAGAGCTCAAAAAGAAGGGACTCTAGCCCAGCACGACTGAGCACGAGTAAACCCATCAGCAAGAAACCACTTTCAGCAACGACAGAGCACGCCACCAGTCGCTTTATCTTATTTTGACGAAACGCAAGAACGCTGCCAGATAAAAACGTAATTCCAGAAAATACAGATAAAATCACAGGCCAGGGAGCTCCACCTAAAACTTTCCAATCCTGCACAAAAAGCGCACCCAGCAAGAGAACGCTCAAAGCCACTCCTCCCGCCTTAAGACAGAGCGCAAGAAAACCCACCAGTTCTACAGGCGCTCCCTCCACGATGTCCAAAGTCCAAAAATGAAGTGGAAATATCCCAAGAAAGAAAAAACACACAAAAAAAACAAGCGCAAAGATAAGGAGAGCGGTTTCTTTGAGAAGGGGAACACTCAATAGCACTGTTTTGATCTGGTCTAGATTATTGCACTGGGTGAACAGCAAAAGGATCGCTACGCCCAATAAAAAAAAAACAAACGAAAAAATTCCTGCAAAAAAAAACTTAATCCCCGCTTCTACTGACAGTGTGGAACGCTTGTTCAGAGACACAAGAAAACAAAAAACCATAATAAAAAACTGTAAACAGAGGGACAAAAAAACAATATTTGTAGAAGAAACAAGCAGCGAAAGAGACAGCACAAGGGCAACCATCAAAGTCGAATACTCTGTCATTTTATTTTTTTCTATCTCTTTGCTGTCGTGCAGAACTAAAAACCCGAAAATGCCAATTGAAATAAAAAGGAGCTTAAAAAAAAGTCGGCTCCCGTTGAGCAAAATCGTATTATTAAATGCTCTTATCTCTCCAAAGCGAAAAAAGTAGAGGGTTTGGAAAAGGGCTGCGGCCAGGCCGGTCACGGCGGTAAGCTTTATGAGCCTGACTTTCTCCCCGTGATACCCCGCTTCGGCTGCCACAATCCCCAGCAAGGTTACCACCAAATAGATTTCTGGAAGAATAAAGATCAGCTCACTCACGGTCCCACCTTTGGCAAAAACAGATACACTGCGGGTTTAATTAAATCCAAAAAGGGTTTTGGAAAAACGCCCAAAAACAAGAGGGTGGCAACAATGGAAAAAAAATAGACCCCCTCTGATCTCGACAAATCAACAAACCCACTGCCTGCGGTAGAAAGATTTCCTAAAAATATTTTTTTAAACAAAGAAAATAAAAAATACATTGCAAAAATGAGCGCCCCACACATCAATAGAACAATCCAAGGATACACCGAAAAGCTCCCCACCACCACAAGCCCATGGCCCACAAAACTTCCAAATCCAGGGAAACCGACGATCGAACAAAGGACCACAGCAAAAACAAAAAGGAGTCGCGGTGCCCTTTGCATCAAACCTCCAAGCTCATGAAAGGAGGCATCCCTTTTAAGAAAAACACCCAAGATCAAACCCAGGCCAGCCAAGGCAACCCCGATAGACACAAGCTGATAAAAAGCCCCGATTACCGCCATTGAATTAAACGAAGAACTCCCCATTAAAATAAATCCAACCTCCATAGAGCAAAGGTATGCAAAAAGATGGCGCATGTCTTTTTGAAGCAAACAATTTACCGTCCCCCAAAAAACATTGAGCGCTCCCAATAGGACGATCAACGAAGAAAACTCATAAAATGTTTTTGGAAATACGAGGTAAGCAACCTTCACAAAAATAAAAATGAGAACCGGAAAACTAGCCGAAGAAAGCGCCACCAGTACGCTGGGTGGAGATTGTTCGGCGGCCTTTAGAAACCACCGGTGTGTTGGCCAAAGGGGGCCCCTCAATGCCAAGCCCAAACAAAGGAGAAGAAAAGAAAGATTTGAGACATTGAACCCGCGCCCAAATATTTCTAGGGTTTTTGTTCGAAGCTCATTTTCTGAGAGCTCCTTAAAAGAGAAACTATGGACCTCAAACGAATAGTGGTAAATGAGAACAAGGGCGGCTAAAAAAAACGCGTTTCCCAAAGAAGAGTAAACAGTGGCAACTGACACTGCCTCCTCTTTTTTTTCGCCCCCCCAGATTCCAACAAAAAAAATAAAGGGAAGGGAGCTAAAGACCCAGAAAAAAAACATGAGAAATAAATCCTGCGAAAACAACACCCCAAAAAGAGAGGACTGAAGAACGAGCATAAGCTCATGAATTCCAGTCAAACCTTTTTCCCCTTTGTTTTCAGAAAAAAGAAGGACAGGAAAAATAAAGGCGATGAGGACCGCGGGCAAAACATTGAGCCCATCCAAGCCGACGCTGTAGCGCACAGAAAATGCACTGATCCACGTCATTTCTTCGTGAATCCGAAGGTCTCCATCCATGAGACAAGAGCTCACCAAAAACAAAAGCAAAACAAACGCTAAAAAGCTGGCCCAAAAGCATAGCCGGGGAGCAAGTGCGGATATCCCGTCAAAACTAAAAAATCTTGCGGCTGTCAAAATAAGCGCCGCAATGAGAGGCAACCAAAGGATGAGATTTAAGACGTAATGTATCACCATAAACAACCCTAATTAAAAAAACCGGCAAAGCCCACAAAAAAAACAATGAGGACCCCCACCGCAAACATCATCTGCCACTGCAAGTCCCCGCTGTGAAGGACCTGCATGAGTTTACCCAAAACACTCGTGGTCCTTAAAAAGAAACCCTCTAACACAGACAAAAAGGACTCTTCTTTCTCTTTTACAGAGACAAGGAAGTGGCGTGTTCTCTGGATTTGCTGAATTGACATTTTTTTTATCGCCTCATCACAAAGATCAAGCGTGTGCAGCCCCTGGTTCAAGACAACCTCAATGCGCATTAACTTTTTGATTAAAAAAACAATACCAAATCCGTCCCGAAAAAATGTGGCTGGCCCTGAAAATCGACCACAGAACTCTTTCCAATGGTTTTTTTTCTGAGAAATCATCAAAAACGCTGTTAAAAAAGAAACAAGCACCAAAACAAAACGGCCTGTAAAACGTTTAAAAGAAAAGCCAGATCCAATCCAAACCCAAAGTAAACCCAAAACACAAAAACAATAAATCCCAACCGCCAAAGATGCTTTTAATGATACTTTTAAAGACACTTTTATTGGGGTTGTTTTTTTATACTTCAATAAACACTCTTCTCTTGCAAGTTTCCAAGAAAGCAAAAAATTTAAGAAGAGTGCTGCTTTAAATAAAAAATCCATCCAAAAACCAGGCAATGTACTAAATCCGACAAAACACATGCTCACCAAAGCAGACAGCAAAACTCCTATTTTACTTTTCACACTCGAAAACAAAAGAAAGGAAATCACAGCGAGCTCACATCCTATCAAAACAGAAAACACCACCGTCTGCGGAAAAAAACAATAGCCCCCCACCAATAGGCTGTGGGCACCACTGACCCACAGCGCCAGTCCGGAGGCCTGTTTTTCTTGAAAAAGTCCAGACAAACTACTAAACACTGAAGACAGGAGCAACCCCACTGAAAAAATCTCAAAAATGCTCGAACCCCGCAGCTGGGTCTCAATGCGCAACAAAAAAAGGAGCCCCGTCAGGAAAGAAAAAACATGCGGGAAAAAGGCAGGCTCTCCATTTAAAAAACTCTCTTGATAAAACCACCGTCCAAAGGGCGCAGATTGAGTTAAAATAAACACGCCTAACAAGACAAGGATGGCGCTCATCTGGTCTAGTGAAGAATCCCAGCCCAGGCTTGGAGAAAAACCAAATAGACAAACTCCTCCAAAAAGGAGCAGCAAAACGCCCGCCGAGCTTTCGAGAAGGTAAAAAGTCCCGGCACCACGAGTCAGCAAAAATCCGCCAAAAACAGACCAAAAAAGACCAAAATAAACAAACCCAGGAGTTGCTGAAACCGACGACAACAACACTCCAAAGCAACCGAAACAGAGTCCGGCTAGATCCGTTTCTTTCTTTATAGATTCCTCTTTGCCCAAATAAAAAAAGAATGCCACCCCCAGAGATAATAAAGAAACAAGAAGCGCATAGCACAGTCCCAGTGGATCCTGAAGAACGCCCAACCGCCAGATCCAATGAAAGGTTTTGGGGTTTAATTCAAAATGACTGGAGCGATGAAAATGGAGATCGACTCCAAAAATAACAGCACAATACAAGAGCAAACCCATGACAATAAACACACTGGTTCGGGATGATTTCTTTCTTGGGAACAGCAGAAAACAACCCATCCCAAAGAGTGAAACAAATGCGATATAAATCCATACTAAAAACTGCTCGTCAGACACCACTTAAAATCTCCCTCTATCAATGTTTTAAAAGATTGAGTGCGGATAGTTTTGTCTCTTTTCTTAGGTAAAAAAGTCGAACGGCTAAAGAATACCCCACAACAAAAATAGAAACAGAGATAAATAAAATAAAAACACCTAGCAAATGCCCGTGGGCTTTTAGGCGAAGGGCAAAACCTAAACTCGCAATCAAAAGAGTGACTCCATAAAACAACACTTGCACCCCTATAAAAGCACCCAAAAGGGTGGCTCTAAAAAATAGGCTCGCTATCCCAACCCCAATCAGAAAAGAAGACACAAAAAAAATCATTTCCTTCCCTCCTCCCGCGCAATGACTCCACAACCCAACCCCGCTAAAAATAAAATAAGACCTAAAACCGGAACAGAGAGAAAATACTCTTCCATGAGAACTTTACTCAATGTCTCTAAATTTTCAGAACCGCTGTTGAGCACCTGGAAATCCACTCCAAAACCCCTTAAACCCGTTAAGACTGACCCACAAAACAGTGCGGAAAAAGTGGCCCCAATTAAAACAGGGAAAAACCCAGTCCATTTTTTACTCACTCCGAATTCGCCAAAAGTAATAAAGTAGAAAAAAAACGAAATAACCATTGCTGTTGTTAAAAGCCACTGCAGGATGGCCAAGAACTCTAGGCCGAGCGAAAGGTAAACCCCACCTACAGCCACACCACAGATCCAAAGGAACAGAAGGGATCGCTTTAAATCATTCGAAAAGCATGAAATGATAGAAGATCCAACAATCAACGCTGCAAAACATCCAACTAAAGTCACCTTTTTTTTCCTTTACCAAAGCTTCTTTTAAGCTGTTGTAGTGTATCTCCTGCGCGCTCAAACTCCCGTGTGTGCGAAAGAGATGCGGGCTCACACACCTCCACACAAAGCCCACAAAAGATACACCTTGCATCATCGATGTCAAAAATAGAAACCCAAAGCCTTCCGGATTCGTCGGCTGGCTCGACCTCAACATGAATACACTTTGAGGGGCATATTTTTTCGCACTCCTGACAGCCCGTACACTTAGAAATCTGATTGTTCACGAGCCCTCTAAAGCGCGAGGGCAACTCTGATGGGGTCCTCGAAGACACTGGGTCAGGGTATTGCTCAGTGACCTCTTTAGTCAAATCATTCGAAAAATAGGGAAACAAGTAGGGAAGCGTTGCAGAAAGTGCATTTCGATGAGAAACAACGCTACTGTAAATTTCTCTAAAATACTTCCAAAGCGAATGAAATACAGAACTCGTGATCATAAACTATACTTCCAAAGCGCGGAACCCACCAAACAAACAAGAGAAACTGGGCTGAGCACTTTCCAAATAAAATCGGTAATTTGGTCTGTTCGAGGCCTTGGGTTTGAATAGGTCACAATTCCAATCACAACGATCAAGCCCAATACTTTGACAACCAAGAAAAGCGTTTCTGCCCATGGCAAACGCATATTTTCTGGAAGATTCCATCCTCCTAAAAATAAAGCAACCGTGAGGGTAGACCATAAAAAAAATCCGTAAAATCGACTCCACTGAAACAGGAGTAATTTTTTTCCGCCCAGCCCAAACGAAACACCCCCCTGCAAATCTAGGCTTCCCATTGCAGAATCCAGAGGCGGCAAACAAAGAATGGTGAGTCCAGAAATGACAAAAATAAAAAAGGAAACGAACAAAAAAGGGTTTCCAAAAATATTCCAACCCAAGGGTATTGCATTTTGGGCCTGCATCAATGCACTCCACTGAAAACTGCCAACATGAATGCCCACGCAAACAATCGAAATCAGTGCTGGAAATGCCCCAGTCAAAACCTGAGAGGCAATCCTGAGGCCACTCACTCTCCCCTCCACTCTGACCTGATTGATCCCAAGGATCATCATGCCCAACCCCAAAACGAACACTCCAAAAAAAGGCAAAAAAACGCTCATTTCTGTATCCACTAAAAGAAACCAAGACCCCAATGGCAAAACAGCAACGGTAGAAAACAGGGCAACCACGTGCACTGCAAACCAAAGCTCTTCTGTCCATTCTAACGAATGTGGGAATCCTTTTCTCAAAAGCTTCACAGCTTCTGCAATGGGCTGAAAAATTCCGATTGGACCCGTGAGATTGGGACCCACTCGTGCCTGCAAATCCGCAGAAAGTTTTTGAAAAAAGTAAGACACAAGGAAAAAACAAGGGACAATGATCACAAGATACACAAACAAAAGAAGCTTACAATAATCGACCCAATTTCTCATTTATCAATCTCCGAAATACTCACGTCGAGACTCGCTAAAATCATTGGAAAGTCGGCTATGCGGCACCCCGAAATCATTTCTGGAAAAGCTTGAATGAGACTCGAAGACGGCGTAAAAAACTGAACCCGATGGGGTCCTGGGCCGCCTTCGGAAATCACATAACAACTCAACGTCCCCCTCGGACTTTCGACCCGAACGAGGGCTTCTCCAGGAGGAACTGAAAACTCTCGGGTCCCTCTTTGATGCATAAATTCTCCATCGACAACAAGATTGATGGCCTGTTGTAATATTTCTAAGCTCTGCTCTATTTCTCCTAGCCGAATGAGGTAACGCTCATAGCTATCTGCTTTACCCTCCTCCGCGGGCTGGCCCAGTATTTCCTTAAAATCGATTTTTTCATACCCGCTGTACGGATAGGCTTTTCGAATATCTCGAGAAACTCCGGCTGCACGTGCGCTGGGTCCCGTAAGCCCAAAGCGCTCAATTTGCTCTACAGTCAAATAGGAAACTCCGGTGGCTCGTCTAGTAAAAATTTGATTAAATGAAAATAAATCATTGTATTCTTTCATTCGAATTCGAAAGTGTTCGCACAAATCTACGAGTCGCTCAATAAACCCTTCTGTCATGTTTTGACTAATGCCGCCAAATCTCAAAAAATTTAGTGAAAACCTTGCCCCTGTCAAAAGTTCGATCAGATCTAATATTTTTTCGCGATCCCTCAAAACATAGTGAATAATAGTCTCCGCTCCGCAGGCTCTTGCACAAAGAGAAATGTACTTTAGGTGATGAGAAACGCGCGTGAGCTCAGAAAGAATGACTCTCACCATTTGTGCTCTGGGAGGCACAGGTATACGCGCAATTTCTTCGACCGCAAGACAGAAGCAGAGCTCTGAAAAGAGGGCTGATTCTGGATCGATGTGATCACAGAACGGCAGACCCGCCCGCCAAGACTGTTTTTCGATCTCTTTTTCGATCCCGCGGTATAAAAACCCTGTTTCGACACGCGCAGAGACAATCATTTCTCCATCTAATTCAAAATCGAACCGGACCTGGCCCGGCAAAAATGGATGAAAGGGCCCCACTTGCCACTGAACAATATCCGCATCAATAAATTCTATAGGCAAATCTTTAGCCTGGATTTCCACGGATTTTTCCCTGCAACATAATCAGCCCATTCATAATAGCCTCGGGCCTTGGGGGACACCCTGCTACAAAAAGGTCAACCGGAAAGAGACGGCCCACACCCTGTGCCCCAAACACTCCACCCGAGCAGGCACAGGCCCCTAAAGCCATGACATATTTGGGCTGTAAAAGAGAATCATAAACCCGCTTTAAGTAGGGTGCCGCTTTTTCTGTGATCCCCCCATTGACAATCAAAAGATCTGCTTGCCCCGGGTCAAACTTTTGAAAACAACCTAGCCTTTCTAAATCGTACCTGCAGCCCACTGTTTGGAAAAGCTCATCTGCGCAACACCCACCCAGAACGCTATAAAACCCAAGAGAGTGGCTCCTGGCCCATGTGGTCAGTCCCATTTTTTATATGTCCAAAGCCAGCTCAAATCCCCTTTTCTGGCAGAATACATGAGACCTATTGAAATTGTAACTGCAATAAAAACAACTGAAAAAAACCCCTTTGTTTGAATTTTTTTTTCGTCTACAAACTTTAGAGCGCTGGCACATAAAACCAACAAAAAAGCTGAGGCAATCAGCAACAACGAAATGTTGATTGCAATAAAGTATCTCGTATTGATCTTGAGAGGCCTTTGTTCTTTTGCTTGAAACACCCCCTTAGGTCTTATCGTCCACGAATAGAGAAGAAAACCAATGGGGCCGGCTATTACAAAAACTCCGGCAAAAAAGACAACATAATAGGTTTCCCAAAGATTTCCCATCTGCATCTCTCAAAACTACTGAAGTTGAAAAGTAGAGTCAAGAATTGTAGAAGGGATTAAGAAGATATGCCACTCCACTCAATGGACTCCATCATTGTTGCGATCAAAAGTGCGATCAAAACTCACCCCCTCTCTCTCTCTGGAGCCACGCCGAGCGTGAAAGCACTCCTTTTGTTGCGGTTAGCAGAAGAATTAAAGACCTCACTTTTAGTTTTTTGCCCAAACGAAGACGCCGCGGAAGAGGGCTTGGTCAATTTAGTGTCCCTGTCGGGCTGCTTTTCTCACACTGAAATAAAAATTATCCACCTTCCAACCTGGGAGCAGTCTCCCTATAGCTCCATTGCTCCTTCGATTCGTACTCGCTTCCAGCGCATCTCTGCATTAGGAAATATTTTATGTCACCAAAATCCAAAAAACTCTCAAGCCCCTCAAATTATACTTTGCACCTTAGCTGCAGCGAATCAAGCGACAATGCCTAAAGATTTATTTAGCAAAACCTGTCTAAACCTAAAAGTAGGCGAAACCCCAGCTCCACTCCAAGAGCTCTCTACACATTTGGGCAACTGTGGCTATATGCGTGTAGAAACGGTAGAAGACCCCGGAACTTTTGCCATGCGCGGAGATATTTTAGATGTTTTTTCGCCTGATCAAAAAAATCCTTTCCGAATTGAGTTTTATGGAGACCTCATTGAAAGAATGAGGCCCTTTGATTCCGTAACACAGCGTGCTAAAAATCACGCTGTGGTTTCTTCTCTGCTGCTTTTCCCGGCCAGAGAGGTGCTCATCAACCCAACAACAAGCTCCCAACTCCGAGAAAAAATAAAGGCCTATGCAGACAATACAGGAGTTCCAAGAAGGATGAGAGATCCCATTTTGTCTTCTATTGAATCTGGGGTTTATTCAGATCACTGTGATGTATGGGCACCCTTTGCTTATTCTGAAAATGCAACTCTATGGGATTACTTGCCAGAAAACATGCATGTTATCTGGGACGATCTTTCTCGGTGCCAAAGCGAATGGGAAAATTTTTTAGTCGAACAATCTGAGCCTTTAAAACGTTCTCTTGCCTTCGAACTGATTTTACCGCCGGTAGAGGAGCTCTATTGCTTTCCCGAGGAACGGAAAACATGGGCTTTATCAAAATCCTTGGTCTGTTTTGAAATATTCGAGCATCCCGAGAGCCACCACCTACAGGTTCAAACCAATGCCGATTTGGTCGGGTCTGTGCGCAACCCCCTTCAAAGTCTCGAACCTCTGTTTCGTCTTTGGATTGAACAAGGTCAAAAAATCATTGTCTTTTCCTCTACCCAAAGCCAGTCCGAAAGAATGTGCTATATTTTGAGCGAAAGAAATCTTCCCTGTAGCCTCGCTGTAGCATCTCACGAAGAACCCAAACCCTCTCTCATCACCCTACGAGCTGGATTTATCTCAGAGGGTTTTCGATGGCCCTCTGAGGGGCTCATTATACTTACAGAAAGCGAGATTTTAGGAAATAAACACCTTAAAAAAAACAACTCCGGCGAGAGCTCCCATACTAAAAACTGGAGTGGGCTCCAGACGTTGACTGACCTTTATGTAGGAGATCACGTCGTACACATAGACCATGGGATTGGAAAATACTTGGGGCTTGTCCGCCTCAATCTCTTAGGGGCTCCGGCAGATTTTTTGTTGATCGAATACGCCCAAAAAGACAAACTCTATCTGCCCGTATACAAACTCAATGTCATCCAAAAATACTTGTCCGCCTCGGACTCTGTTTCTTTAGACCGCTTAGGAAGCCAGGCTTTTGCTAAAGTAAAAGACAAAGTAAAAAATGCAGTTCAAAAATTGGCTATTGATTTAGTGCAGCTTTATGCAGAGAGAAAAACAAGAAAAGGCCTTGTTTTACCTGTCCAAGACGCTTTTTTTAGAGAGTTCGAGGCAAAGTTTCCATTTGATGAAACTCCCGATCAACTCAAGGCGATCGAAGAAATTCAACTTGACTTAGAATCTGGAAAAATCATGGACCGTCTGGTCTGTGGAGATGTGGGCTATGGAAAAACAGAGGTGGCCATTCGTGCGGCTTTTCGTGTTATGGCTGCAGGCAAGCAGGTTGTTGTTTTGGTGCCCACCACGATTTTAGCACAGCAACATGAGTTATCTTTTAGGGCGCGCCTCAGAGACTACCCCTTTGTTGTTGAGTCCCTTTCCCGCTTTAAGCCTCAAAAGGAACAAAAGGAAATACTCGAAAGCCTTTCTCTCGGTAAGATAGACATCATCATTGGCACACACCGACTTTTGTCTGCAGACACTCGGTTCAAAGACTTGGGACTTGTGATCATTGACGAAGAGCACCGATTTGGAGTCGAACACAAAGAAAAATTAAAGACTTTCAAACTCTCTACCCATGTTCTCACACTCACGGCAACCCCCATCCCAAGAACTCTCCACATGGCTTTGGCTGGACTCAGGGAAATGAGTATCATCAATACTCCTCCCGTGGACCGGCTGCCTATTCGAACGTACATTGCAAAATTTGACGAAGACTTAATTCAAAAAGCAATTCAAACTGAACTTGCGCGCGGAGGACAAGTTTTTTTTGTGCACAACCGCGTAAAATCAATTCAGGAGATGGCCACCCAACTTTCAAAACTCATTTCAAAAGACGCAAAGATCGGTGTAGCTCATGGCCAAATGCACGAACGTGAGCTCGAAAAAACAATGTCTGATTTTTATCAAAAAAAAACCGATATCCTTCTCTGTTCCTCCATTATTGAATCTGGCTTAGACCTGCCCACAGCCAATACTTTGATCATCAACCGAGCAGACACTTTCGGCTTAGCTCAGCTTTATCAAATCCGCGGCCGTGTGGGGAGAAGCCAGAACAGGGCTTTTGCCTATCTTTTGTTGCCAAAAGAAGGCGACCTATCTGCAGATGCTAAGCGAAGACTGGAAGTTATCCAAAGATTTGTAGAGTTGGGAAGTGGATTTAGCATTGCCTCTCATGACTTAGAGATTAGAGGGGGCGGAGACCTTTTGGGCGCTAGCCAATCGGGCCACATTGCGGCCGTTGGATTTGATCTTTACACCGAGCTTTTAGAAGAGGCCGTAAGCGAGCTCCAAGGAAAACCTCTGGCCGAAGAATGTAAAGAACCCGAGATTAAGCTCCCTTTTCCGGCTTATTTGAGCGAAGACTACGTTCCGGACGTCCATCAGCGGCTTTCCCTTTACCGTAGGTTTTCTATTGCTCCCAATGATGCGGAGGTCGTCCGCCTTGAGGAGGAATTGCAAGATCGGTTTGGGCCCCTCCCCACGGAAGCTACAAATCTCCTCTGGATTATCCGTATTAAAATTTTACTTAAGAACATGGGTGTAGAAACTTTGATTGTAGGAAAAGAGAAAATCTCTCTCGGCTCTGGGCCTCAAAGCAAGCTCGCGCCCGAGAAAGTGATTGCACTTGTTTCGAAAAATCCCTCTCGCTATCAAATCATGCCCGACTCAAAGCTTATTGTGCAAATGGTATCGAGCAAGATCAAAGACCTTTATTTTGAGCTAGAGTCTTTATTGAAGCGTGTAGCCGAATGAACAGCAGCGAAAAATCATTGAATTGTCTTATATTCGTGTTAGTTTGACAGAATGTGCCTTAAAATATTAGCAGGGACCTCCTTATTTTTTCTGTTATTTTTTCTGCTGCCCACTGTCTATGCCAAAACTGAGTTGGCCCGTGTCAACAAAACGGTCATCTCTGTAGAAGAACTCAATAAAAAATTTAAGGAAGGACTAAAGCTTTATCAATTTAAGCTCCCCACTAAAGCCGGTTTTCTCGAAGACCTGATCAAACGAGAACTAGGGATACAAGAAGCCAAGCGCCTGGGTCTAGATAAAGACCCCGATGTGCAAGACAAAATGAACACTCTCCTTTATCATGCTTTAATCGAAAAGCAACTCCAGGGCGAATTTGATAAAATTCAAATCTCAGACGATGAGGCCAAGGGTTTTTATTCTAAATACCCCGAAATTAGAACGAGCCACATTTTTGTAGCCGTCCGCCCAGGGGCAACCTCAGAAGAGGAAAAGAAAGCCAAGAAAAAAATCGAGGCCATTAGAGATGATTATTTGAAAGACGGAAAAATGAGCTTCTCTGAGGTAGCACAAAGATACTCCGAAGGAATTGCCGCCCCAGTGGGGGGAGACATTGACTATCAATCTCGAGATCGCCTAGACCCTATTTACTATGATGCTGCTTTGAAGTTAAAAAACCCTGGAAAAATATCGCCAATTATTAGGACTCAATTTGGATACCATATTATTAAGCTCACCGCCCTAAAGCTATGGGAAGACGTAGACAAAGCCCAAGTAAAACGGCTGCTCTTTGATGAGCTACGGGCTAAAGTTTTTGAAAAATACATGAACAAACTTAAAGAAAAGGCTAAAATAACAATCAACAAAGCCCCCCTAAAGTGATAAACCCCCCGTATGAGATATTTTAATTGGATTATCTTAGAGATCCTATTTGCATGTCCCGTCCTACACGCAGAGGTCATTTTATTGGACCGCTTGGAAGCGGCTGTCAACAAAACTCCCATCATGCTCTCAAATGTTAAAAAGTTTAAACAAACCCTGGGACTCCGCGCCCAATTAGATCCTCTTTTTGCTGGAACAACCTTGGCAGAAAAAAACAAGGCGGCGAGCAACAAAGAAATCGTAGAGTTTCTGATTAATGAAAAAGTAATTTTACAACAGTTTCCTCTTTCAGACAGCGAGGTCGAGCAATCCATTGCTACCATTCAAACCGAAAATAAAATTGATCGGGAGCGGCTAAAAAAAGCTCTGTCTGAGCAAGGTTATTCTTTTGAAGATTATTTTGAGCTCATTCGAATCAGTGGCTCTAAGAGAAACCTCATCGATCGCGACATCCGTACAAAAGTGAATATTTCTGACGATGACATTAAAAATTATTATTTTAACAACTATGCAAAGAGCTCCAGCATCCCCTTTATTTATCGTGTAAAAATCATCACAGCAAAGAAACAAGCCATTGCGGTCGCCAAAAAAAAACTCTCTGCGGGCGGGACGACGTTCGAAGAAGTGGCTAAAAAGCTCAGTGACCACCCCACGGCCTCCTCTGGGGGAGACCTCGGAGAACTCACGGAAGATCAGATGTCTCCACAAATTAGAACATATCTCAAAAAAATGAAGGTTGGAGAAGTGAGTGATGTCTTGGGGAATGCTTCGTCTGGTTATTTTATTTTAAAACTCTCTGGCATTCAAACGAGCAATCAAGAGCGGTTTACAAAAGTTCAAGAAGAAATAAAAAACCACCTTGTCACTGCAGAATTTCAGCGCCAAATCTTACTCTGGCAAGAAAGAGAAAGACAAAAAGCCTTTGTCCATATTGCAAAGGAGCTTTAATGCCTTTACTCACATTGGCGATCACTCCGGGAGATCCGGATGGGATCGGTCCAGAGATCGTTTGGAAAACCTTCTGTAAAAATCCGCGTCTCAACCAAAAGGCAAACCTCGTCTGTATTGGGGCGAGTCAGCCTTTTAAAAAACTAGGAGCAAAAATCATTTTGCTCCCTTTAGAGAAAGAGCTTTGGCCCGGTTTTTTTAAAGACCATAAAAATGATTTTCCCTGTATTTTTATATTGCCCGCGCCCACTCGCTCCAAAGCCCGCTGTCTTCCTGGTTTTCAGGCTGGGTGGTCCATTCAAACTGCAGCCGAACTTGCGCTCGACCATACGGTAGCCGCTTTAGTCACTGGACCCATCCACAAAGATCGGCTCAACCGGGGCGGTTTTCGGTTCCCTGGCCACACTGAGTTTTTAGCCTCCCTTTGTAAAATAAAATCTCCTGTGTCTCCCATAATGATGCTGGCCAACTCCAAACTAAAAGTCACCTTGGTCACCACCCACCATGCGCTCAAGGATGTCGCTCGGGTATTAAGCCAGAAAAAAATAATAGATACAGTGCAGGGCACAGTCCTTGCTCTGCGTGAGAGTTGGAAAATTTCTCGCCCTAGAATCGCTGTCTGTTCCCTTAATCCACACGCAGGCGAGAACGGCCGTTTTGGAAACGAAGAAAAAAAAATTCTCGCCCCCGCGCTTAAAAAAGCAGCACTTTTATTAAATCACTCAGCGCTGATTCAGGGGCCTTTTCCTGCGGACACCCTCTTTGCAAAAGAGTGTTTATTGCCAAAACATAAAAGAGTGGATGCCATTGTCTGCATGTATCACGATCAGGGCTTGATCCCAATAAAGCTCCTTGATTTTCCAAATACAGTGAATATAACCTTGGGGTTACCTATCATTAGAACGAGCGTAGACCACGGCGTTGGGTTTGATATCGCTGGACTTGGGAAAGCGGATCCGTCGAGTTTTTGGGCAGCTTTGAAATATGCAATTAGGCTTGCAAAAACTTTTCGGGATAGAAAAGTTTGACGATAAAAGAGACAAAGGAGTTAAAAAATGCAGAAAAAATTTAATCCCCATGTTTTTCGTGAATACGACATTCGTGGAATTGCTGGGGTTGACCTCACCCCAGAGTTCGCGGAATGTCTTGGGCTAGCTTATGCTCAGTTTCTAAATCAATACAGTAAACCCATAGAGACTTCTGGACCCTTCAAAGTTTCTTTGGCCTGGGATTGTCGGCTTTCTAGTGAGGAGTATAAAAATGCTCTTTTGCAGGGGCTCATTTCGGGTGGACTGGACGTCGTCTTATTAGGGATCTGTCCAACCCCTTTGTCTTATTTTAGCGTAGTCCATTTGGGCCTCGACGGAAGCCTCATGATCACCGGGTCTCATAACCCCGCTGAGTACAATGGATTTAAAACCTGTGTGGGTAGAAATACTTTGTTTGGAGAAAAAATTCAGGAAATTAAAAAACTCATGGAAAACTCACCTCCACGTAGCTCACAAAGTGGGAAAACTTCGGACCATCCCATTATACCTAGCTATATTGACTACCTTGTTAAAAACACTGCGCCCTTGAAAAATAAAAAAATTGTCATTGACTCTGGCAACGGAACCGCGAGCACCGTAGCCCCTGAGCTTTTTCGGCGCCTAGGAGCAACCGTGATTCCACTGTATTGCGAGCTGGATGGCCGGTTTCCAAATCACCATCCAGACCCCACAGATCAAGAAAATCTGAGAGATTTGATTATTGCAGTAAAAAAAGAATCAGCTGATTTTGGACTTGCCTTTGATGGAGATGCTGACCGAATAGGCCTTGTGGACGAAAAGGGCTATGCTCTTTTTGGAGATGAGCTCCTTGTTTTGTTTGCAAGAGAAATCTTAAAGTCACATCCTGGTGCTACGATCATATCCGAAGTCAAATCCAGTCATCGGCTATACAACGACATTGCAAGCCATGGTGGAACTCCTCTCATGTGGAAAACCGGACACTCTCTCATTAAATCAAAAATGAAGGAAACGGGAGCTCTGCTGGCCGGCGAAATGTCTGGACACATGTTTTTTGCAGACCGCTATTTTGGTTATGATGACGCCATTTATGCGGGTATCCGGGCTTACGAAATTGCAAGTGCCGCCTCTGTTCCCTTTTCTGCTCTTCTGGCTGATTTGCCGACGAGCGTGTCGACCCCAGAAATTCGTGTGGATTGCCTAGAGGAAAAAAAATTCGCATTGGTGGAAGAAACAAAGAAAATTTTGCGCCCCGGGAGAAATATTACAGACATTGACGGGGTTCGCGTCGATTTTGGAGATGGGTGGGGATTGGTTAGAGCCTCTAATACACAACCTGTTTTAGTCCTTAGATTCGAAGCCCCATCAGAAAAAAGACTCACAGAAATTCAAAATATAATGGAATCCGCACTTTCTACTGCTGCTCATACCCTTGCTCACCCACCCCTCTCCCTTCCAAGTCATGGGGTGAAATGCCTCAAATAAACGAAGAAGTCATCACCCTCCGCGGGGTAAAAGTTCACAACCTAAAAAATCTCTCATTGTCCATCCCAAGGAATAAAATGGTCGTCATTACAGGCCCCTCGGGCTCTGGAAAGTCCTCGTTGGCTTTTGATACAATTTATGTCGAAGGACAACGAAGATACATCGAAAGCCTTTCCAGTTATGCACGCTTATTTTTAGAGCAATTTAATAAACCCGATCTCGAGTCTATCGAAGGGTTGAGCCCGACTCTATCCATCGATCAAAAAACATCAAGTTTTAATCCACGGTCGACAGTCGGAACGGTGACAGAAATTCACGACTACCTCCGATTGCTGTTTTCTAGAATTGGAAAACCCGTTTGTTATGGCTGTGGACAGCCCATCCACTCCCAATCCCCCTCGCAAATTCAGGACTCCATATTTTCGCTGCCAGAGGGTGTCCGTATTTCAATCTTAGCTCCCCTCGTGTCTTCTAGAAAAGGCGAATACCAAAGAGAGCTCCACCAGCTGCGCCAACAGGGTTTTGTAAGAGTTCGAATTGATGGTGTGGTTTATGACCTCTCCGACGAAATTGCTCTTGATAAAAACAAAAAACATGATCTTGCTGTTTTTATAGATCGGCTGATTTTGAGGGGAGATAAAAACATCCTTGCCACCAGAGTCGGCGACTCTATTGCTCTTGCACTGAAACTTGGAAAAGGAACTCTCATATTACAAACTTCAGACGCAGGGAGCGCTCCTCGGGAGCTTTTCTTTTCAGAAAAATTTGCCTGTATCACTTGCAACATCAGCTACCCCACACCAGAACCACGCCTTTTTTCTTTCAACAGTGGGGTGGGGGCTTGCTCTCGCTGCGATGGGCTTGGAATAGACGAAAACTCACTTTGCACAGAGCGCCCAGAGTGCCCAGAGTGTAATGGCGCCCGCCTTCGAAAAGAGAGTCTCCATTTTAAAATTTCAGGTCTCAATATCTCCCAGCTTTGCGATTTGCCACTCGAAGAACTCTCTCACTTTTTTAATTCTCTCTCTCTCTCGAGTCGGGACCGTCTCATTTCGGATCAAATTACAAAAGAACTGAGAGAACGATTGAGCTTTCTCTTAAGAGTGGGGGTCCCTTATTTGGCTCTTTCAAGAAGCACCGGCACTCTCTCTGGGGGGGAGCTGCAACGGATCCGTCTGGCATCACAACTCGGGAGTTCGTTAGTGGGCGTGACTTATATTTTAGATGAACCCAGCATCGGTCTCCACCCCAAAGATCATCAAAAACTCTTGGCCTCTCTGTTTCAGCTTAGAGATGCTGGCAATACAATCCTGATTGTAGAGCATGACCGAGAAACAATCGAACGCGCCGACTGGATCTTAGACCTGGGTCCTGGGGCTGGAATTTATGGTGGAGAAATTCTGGCCACCGGCTCTCCGGCAACAGTCAAAAAAAACGAAAAAAGTATTACCGGACTGTATTTAAATCAAACATTAAAAATTCCGCTTCCTGCGCAAAGAAGAACTGTATCATTAGAGAAAAGTCTTTATCTCGAAGGTTGTTCTCAAAATAATTTAAAAAACCTTTCTGTTCATTTTCCACTTGGGACTTTTATCTGTGTCACAGGCGTTTCTGGCAGTGGCAAAAGCTCCTTAGTCATTGACTCTCTCTATCCCCTTCTTCTTAAATCCATCTATAAAACAGAAATTAAAGACCCCAATGTCGCACTCATTAGGGGCGCCGAGTGGGTTGATAAGGTTGTGGATATCGATCAAAAACCAATTGGGAGAACTCCCAGATCTAATCCTGCAACCTACACCGGCCTCTTCTCACCCATCCGAGAGCTTTTTACCTCACTCCCAGAATCTAAAATAAGAGGTTACGGACCTGGGCACTATTCCTTTAATGTGAAAGGGGGGCGCTGCGAAACTTGCGAAGGAGACGGAGTCGTAAAAGTAGAAATGCATTTTCTACCCAACATCTATGTCCCCTGTGAAATCTGCGGTGGCCAAAGATACCATCAAGAAATTTTATCGATCCGATACAAAGGGAAAAATATCACAGATGTTTTAAATATGACTGCCGCAGAAGCAGCCCTGTTTTTTGATGCGATCCCCAGCATTAACAAAAAACTTAAAACCTTGAATGCTGTCGGTTTGGGTTACATCACCTTAGGACAATCTGCGACGACCCTTTCTGGTGGGGAAGCACAGAGAATTAAACTTGCAAAAGAACTCTCGCGCTCGAGCACTGGAAAAACGGTGTATATTTTAGACGAACCCACGACTGGGCTCCACTTTGATGATATTAAAAAGCTCGTGTTTATTTTACAAATGCTGGTAGATCAGGGAAACACGGTGATTGTCATTGAGCACAATTTGGACCTTATAAAGGTGGCAGATTATATTATCGACATGGGACCCGAGGGTGGATCTAAGGGTGGAGAAATCACCGCAACAGGGACTCCAGAAGCCTTGTCAAAAATGGTAAAAAGCTACACAGGCCAATATTTGAAAGCCTATTTATCTCAGTAAGTATATAAACCTAAACAATTGTTAAGACCATTTAATTATTGTTTACATCTTCCGAAGTGTAAATGTATACTTAAATTGTCGGCTATCTGCTTGCTCGGCTACTTTAAGATGTACGTATGCAGCTTTGGGATAACAAAATTTAAAAAAGTGTAGGTATACATTTATGGCTAATAAATTTATGGTGCTCAAAAAAATTCTAAACTCAGTTTTAGTTCTTTCCCTCATTCTGGGGGCCTCTGGTTTTGCGGGCTGCAAAAAAAAGAAAGTGGACGCACCCAGTGACGCTGCGGTTGCTGCAGATCCAACCCCAGTCCCAGGCGTAGTTGCAACCGTAACGGGCATTTCTCCTTCCTCTGGAGCAATTGTAGCCGGCACACTGGTCACCATTTCTGGAACTAATTTTGTCTCTGGTGCCACCGTAACCATCGGCGGCGTACCTTGCACAAATGTCACTGTTGTAAACTCAACCACCATTACTTGCACTACGGGAGATGGAACTGCTGGGTCAGGAGACGTTGTTGTCACCAACCCAGGTACCACTGGAGGATCTCTGCCGGGTGGGTTTTCGTATGTGTCTACTCCAACAGTCTCAACCATTTCGCCCAACGTGGGACCTCTCGTGGGGGGAACCGCAGTAACTATTACTGGATCTGCTTTTGCACAAAACGCCACCGTAACCATTGGTGGTATTGCGTGTACTACCGTTGTGGTAAACGCAACTGGAACAAGCCTTGCTTGTGTAACTGGAGCATCGGCGGCGCAAACTGATGTTGCAGTCACCGCCTCTACTCCAGGTGGTAACAGCGGAAGCTTGGTGGGAGCTTACACCTATAGAGCCAAACCAACTCCTACTTCAGTAGCCCCAACCACCCTTACCACTTATGGCGGTGCATCCATCACTATTACTGGAACAGGATTTTTAGCTGGTATGACAGCAGCCGTGGGCGGGAGTTCCTGTACATCCCTGGTTGTAAACTCAAGCACCTCAGCCACCTGTACGGCACCAGCCAGCCTTGCTGCAGGCGGAAAAGATATTATAACCACAAACACAGACGCTCAGAATAATACACTTGCAAATGGGCTCACCTATCAATCTATACTGGTGATTGCGCAAGACACTCCAAGCGACTTTGCTGGAACAATTATTAATCCCTCTACTGGAGTGCTGACTACTATCCCCAAGGTCGCTATGGCAGGAGCTCCAAAGGGCGTGGCCATCCATCCCACACTAAAAATAGCTTATGCTGCCTACGCAAGCAACGTTGTGCATTTTTCAATCAATGCCTCGACGGGTGCTCTTGCGTCTACGGGTGCCGCAGTGGCTGGACCGTCCGTCCCAAGCGCTCTTGTTGTAACGCCTTCTGGAAAATTTGTTTACGCGAGCAAAAATGGTGCGGCTGCCGGAACAAGTGGCATTACATTGTTTACGGTTGACCAAGTAACTGGACTCTTAACTGCCGGAGCCACCGCCACCTCTACGGGTGTTGGCGCGGTGGGCCTCGCTGTAACACCCGACGAAAAATACCTCTATGTCGTCTATAATGGAAACAGTTTAGTCGGTGCCTTTTCGATCAATTCCGGAACGGGTGTTCTTACCCTTGTTGCCGTATACGACACCGGAGCCAATCCACGCGCTGTTGCGGTAGACCCACAGAGCAAATATGCTTATACAGTACACTATGCCGCCGGTGGAAATTTTGTGAGGTTTTTT
>CAZBEI010000042.1:0-51845 GCA_964490895.1 uncultured Bdellovibrio sp.
GGCTACTACACTCAGTCGCGTCACGCTCCTTCGTTGCGTAGCCTCACCTCACCAAGCTTTTGTTCGCCTCCACCCCGGGTAAGCCGGGGTCCAGCTCACAAAGGGTGCTATTGCACCCACGCTTGCTTCGCTTCAATCCCTCTTGAAACCCAAAAAATAAAAAAAGCCACCTATGGATGTGGCTTTTTTTATTTTTTGGCGTGATAGGGATTGAACCTACGACCTTCCCCGTGTCAAGGGGATGCTCTCCCGCTGAGCTACACGCCAGTATAAAGATGGATTGCTCTGTCTTTTTATTACTTTTCCACGCGAAAGTAAAACTCTATTTGTTTCATCTAAAATTTCGTGTCCAAGGTTTAAAAACGGCTCTTCCTGGTTGTTTTCTAACAAATAACTCAGAGGTGCACCCAAACCACAGGGCTTAATACCTAGAAAACTAAGCGGGGTTTTATAGCCATTGATGGACACTCCATGAAGTAAAACGCCATTTTTTACTTTGATTCCAACAGAGGCAAACTTTCCACTCTCGCTCCAAACTCCAGTTTCACCACCAAATCTCAATTCTGTTTTTTCGAAATACCGAGCACCCACTTTCTGGGCAATCTCAAGTAAAATAGATATCCCTTTTCTCACGCCTCTTGAGTCTCCAGTCAAATTCTCTAGTCTCTCTACAATAAATAAAACCCACTGCCCTGGCCCATGCCAAGTGGCCCTACCCCCACGGTCTGTTTGATAAATTTCGATCCCTATTTTTTTATAAAAACCTAAATTCATGAGAAGGTCTGTTTTATCGCTTTGGCGCCCCAATGTGATGACTGGCGAAAGCTCAGAGAGCAAAATTTTGCCTCCGCCACTCTCTGCGATTTGTCTTTGTTTTAAGTCTAGACTCTTATAGGTCCAGGAAAATGAAGAAGAATGACGACAGATTTCAGAAGCTAGCATGGAGGGGAATTTAGCATATTTATGCACTTTGGCATATGGGCCTATTTTTCTAGACTTCAGTACAACTGCACTCGATCTCCTTCTTGAAAATTTCCACCCGAATGCACATGGGTGATCGCTCCATCGGTGCCTATAAAATCCACAACCTCGAGCGTCCCTTTGAGCTGGCCTTCTGTCCTACCCAAATAAGCACCCGTCGGTGGATCATAAATATCTTCGCCTTGGGCCAATACTCTTAAAATATCTCCTGCCACTAATCCAGATGCCTTGCCCGCATTGATATAGACTTTGCTGTTGACTACCTTTGCAATATGTCCTTGCCAAGCGAGCTTCTCTACACTGCGCAGGACATCTATAGAGAGCAAATCCACTGAATTTCTGACTGCAAGTTTTACTAATTCGGAACGAAACTCCGGACTCTCTAAATCATTATTTTCCAACAAAGAAACGGCATTGCTGGAAGCTTCGCCGGCTTTAGCCGTAGCCATGATTTCCCTGCCACCTGCAACATCGAAAATTTTGACTTCTACATCCACTGCAGCAATGGATTGCCTCTGCCTCAACAAGCCTACATCGTCCCCTTTTTGACGAATCACAATCTTAGAAATTTTCCCAATCACAAGGATAGAAACCCCCAAGCGCTTTCCCTCTCGGATGAGCTGTGAAAGCTTCACTTGCCCGGAGGCAATCACATCTTGAGTCGTAAGAGAAGGAGTAACCTCAGTGGGCAAGATCACTCTCTGAGATTGCAATAGACTTCTCTTTAACTCCTCACTCGAAAAAATCCCAATATCTGAAATACGTACTGGAGTGTCATTCCAAAAACTTAAAACCATCACTCTCTTTTTAGGCTGCCCCATAGCCTCCACTCGCTTGGTCAAAGAACCTCCCGAACCTGTTTTATTATAATAACTGGGAGACTCATTTTGAAAGTAAGTTTGGTCTTGCCTAAACTTTTGAGACCTCTGACAAGAAATCATGGAACAAAATAATAAAACCATAAACAAACTGAAAGAATTGTGCCTCATTTGAGCTCCAAACGAATATTTTTTTCAAGTGTTTCTAATAAGACTAGTTTTTTTGTATCGACAATGATTTGCGCGAGATTTTGTTTTGCATCTTCTAAACTTTTACAATCTCGAATTAAAAATACAACCTCGCCTCTTGAGACTTTATGCTTCTCCACTTTATCTCTCATAAACTTATTTTGAAGCTGAAGGGTTAGCTGAGTCAAGAGTTTGAAATCCAGGCTCCCCTGTATTTCTACTGTAAAATCACTGAGGGTAGAGGGAGACTCACTTGGTCTTTTATTATTAGCAAGGTTCATTTTTGAACTCAGGTCTAAAAAAGTCTGTGCCATCAAATGAAAAAGAGGTTCTTGGAGTGACTCTTCATCTCCTACCTCGAACTGAGATTTATAGAAATACTCCTTGAGCAAAGCAGAGCGTACTGTAAAAAATTCCACCACCCTATAGCGCACCTCGTCGGCATGTGCAGGATCCAACTCCTCAGCTGGTATTTTATTCACTTCTAACAAAATACCTCCCGTGCTTTTATTTTTTTCTACCCAATCTAACATTTTTTTTTGTTGATTACCGTGACCCAAGTTTATAGAGACAGGTTTAAAACCGCGTCTTTCCAAAAAACCGTTTAAAAGTGACTTGAGAGCCTCCTCGTCGCGTTCAGAAAAAACCAGGGACAAAAACTTTGGATCTTTTTTATCTAATGGGATATCTAACAATTTAGCTGCATAAAAATCTAAGTGTTTTTTAATTCCCTCTAAATCTATTTCAACACTCAAACCTATTTCTGATTTTCGAGAGCCTTTGATAAATCGGTCTGGATAAACCAATACCTCTTCGTTAAAAATTCTCGTCTGCCAGGGCTCCCAGGATGCAGTACCGCCCATTTTTGTTTGCTGCTCTAAAATCGCTTGTTTAAAACTCTCGTCTGCAAACACAAAAGAGCTCATCACAAGACCTATCCAAAGAAGTATCATCTACTATGTTATATAACGAATAACAGAGTTTGAGAGGATTTTTTTCATATTTTTTAAAACTCTGTTATTCACTACAACACGGACACAGAATCCGCTCCAAATACCTTTTGAATCTCGCAAATGAATTCTATCGAAGGATGGATGCACAATGCTTTTGGAAGCTCTAAATAGGCATTCAGATCCTCATCCTGAAATAAGAGCTCAACAGGACAGCGTCCGCGATTTTGAATTAAATTTTTTTTAAGTTCTCTCAACTGATCTGCATGAATTTTATTTAAATCTACTTTTAAAACTATTTTTTGGACACGCTCGGCATGAACTTCAGCCAACTTGACTAAGCTTTTTCCAAATATTTTCGGAGTTTCTTCTTTCGTATCGATCTCACCAGTGAGCAAAATGGGCTCTGCCTCTCCGATGGATTTACGGATCATCTCATGACACGTCTGATAGGCTTCTGGGAAAAAAACAACTTCGATCTTTCCAAAAAGGTCCTCAAACCCAACAAATGCCATTTTAGAGCCTTTTTTAGTGGTTATTTCCTTAAATTCTGACAAAAGACCTGCGATTTTAACCTCGGGTAAAACGATCCTCTGATACCTCCCATAACTCTGAGCAGGGGTTTCACTCTTTGGATTTGAAGTCATGTTTTTTACTTTTTCTGTGTTCCATCCCAACCAATCGACACATATCTTTTGCCACAAATCCATGGGATGCCCAGAAATATAAAATCCCACAACCTGTCTTTCTAAGGCCAGTTTTTTAGCTAATCCCCAATCTGTCTGAGGTTTAAAAAGATTTTCTAAAGCTGGGGAGGGTCTCACTTCTTCTTCCTTCAGTGAATCAAAAAAAGAAGACTGACCCAGCTCGATTTCATCTTGTTCGTCCGTAGCAAATTTTAATAAATCCTCGATAGAATTAAAAAGAGTGGCGCGATTGACTTTCGAAATCCCGTCCAATGCACCCGAGAGCGTAAGTGCTTCCAATACTTTTTTATTCACCTTTCGGGTCGGAACTCTTTTAACAAAATCGACGACATTTTGAAACCTACTCTGGGTTCTCCCCTCAATCATGGCTTGAACAGCAATGCTCCCCACTCCTTTGATCGCTTCTAAACCAAAACGAATGGCTTTTTTCCCGTCCTTCAAAACTTCAACACTAAACTTATTCTGAGAAAAATTGACATCCGGGGGGAGAATCATAAGATGGTGCTCCCTGGCATCATTGATGTATTTGGTAATTTTATCCGTATTGTTAATTTCAGTAGTCATCAAAGCAGCTAAAAACTCAGCCGGAAAATATGTTTTTAAATACGCTGTCTGAAAGGTCAAAACAGCATACGCTGTCGAATGGGATTTATTAAAGCCGTATTCTGCAAACTTGGCCATTAAATCAAAAATACTTTCAGCGCTCGTTGCTAACAATCCATTGCGCGTGGCACCACTGACAAAAACCTCACGATGCTCTGCCATTTCTTCAGCTTTCTTTTTCCCCATAGCTCTGCGCAACAAATCAGCCTGTCCTAGGGAGTACCCTGCCAACTCTCTCGCGATTTGCATGACTTGCTCTTGATACAAAATCACTCCATAAGTATCCTTTAGAATAGAAGCAAGGTTTTCGACTTCGTAGGAAATAGGCTTTTTCCCATGCTTTCGATCAATAAAATCATCCACCATTCCAGAGCCGAGCGGTCCCGGTCGATAAAGAGCACTGATGGCCGCCAAATCACCTACAGAGGTCGGCTTAAGCCTTATGCATAAGTCTTTCATCCCAGAGCTTTCCACCTGAAAAACTCCATCTGTATCGCCAGAGGAGATCAGTGCAAAAACCTTTGGATCCGAATAATTAATTTTCTCTAAATTGACTCCTGTTAATTTCACAGCATGATCAATCACAGTCAGTGTTTTGAGCCCTAAAAAATCAAATTTAATAAGCCCAATGGCTTCGGCTGAATCTTTGTCAAACTGGGTGACCAAAATCCCATCTTTTCCCAAATACAATGGACAATAATGGACTACGGGTTCTTCCGTAATGATCACTCCAGCAGCATGAATTCCTGCATTTCGATAAAGCCCCTCAAGTTTGAGTGCATACTCTAAGACTTTTTTAACCTTTTCGTCTTGCTCCATTTTTTCTCGGAGTCGTGGTTCTTTTTTGAGTGCGTCCTCTACTGTGATGTTCAGTTCCTCGGGCATGAGCTTGGTGAGTTGATCTGTTTCTGAAAATGAAAAACCCAAAACCCTTCCCACATCTTTAATCACCGCTCGAGCCTGAAGTTTCCCAAAAGTAATAATTTGACAGACATTTTGAGAGCCGTATCTTTTTGAAACATAATCAATCACTTCGGAACGCCGATCCTGACAAAAATCAATATCAAAATCTGGCATACTAATACGCTCTGGATTGATAAACCGTTCAAAAAGGAGCTGAAACTCAATGGGATCAATATCTGTAATTCTTAAGGCATAGGCTACCAAAGAGCCTGCACCCGAACCCCGTCCAGGTCCCACAGGAATTCCCTGATTTTTGGCCCAATTAATAAAATCGGCGACAATTAAAAAATAACTAGAAAATCCAGTTTTTTCGATCATCTCTAGTTCGTTGTTGAGTCTTTGTTGATAGTTTTTTTCAGGCTCTGGCCAGGTGGCTTTTGATTTGAGTCGAACTTGCAGTCCTTCCTGGGCCTGAGAGCGAAAATAATCGTTTAAATTAAATTCTTTGAGCGCCTCAGGGGTTAAGTCTTTGGGCTTAAAATTTGGCAAATGATAAATAGCTTTCCCCTGGCTATCCTTAAATTTAAACTGCAGGTCACACTTTTTGGCAATTTCTAATGTTTGATCACAGACGGTCGGAAATTTCTTGAATCGCTCTTTCATGAGGGTGGGTGATTTTAAATAATACTCAGGAGGAACCAAACTTTGTGAGCGCTCATAATTAAGATTTCTACCATGCTCAATGCACTGTAAAATCTCGTGAGCTTCTGCGTCACCCGGGTTTAAATAATGACAATCTACCGTCGCAACGCAAGCCAATCCATTTTTTTTGGCCAATGAAAACAAAGCCTCATTGACCATGTCTTGCTCTGGAATTCCTGAGTCCTGTAACTCTAAGTAAAAATCATCTTTAAATCTTTCTTTAAACCACTTCAATGACTGCTCAACTCCGGATTCGTCTCCTGTCAAAATTTTGTATGGAATTTCGCCTTTTAAACAACCCGACAATACAATAAGTCCATCGCCAAAGCGGTGGAGCAGTTCCTTTGAGACCACTGCTTTTTGATTCTGAGCCTGAGCATACGACTCTGTTAAGATCTGGCAAAGATTTTGATAGCCGAGCAGATTTTTACAGAGAAGCACCAAATGATGAAATTTGGGTTTGAAGGGATCCACACCCCCTTGCTCTCCATAATGGATTTCGCATCCAATGATGGGTTTTACTTTTTTCTTTCTGGCCTGAAGATAAAAATCAACCGCTCCAAATAAATGATGAGAATCTGTGATGGCCACTGCGTCCATCCCATAATCTAAAACACTCTCAAAGAGCGACTCAAGACGAATAGCTCCTTCTAATAGGCTATACTGAGTGTGAACATGAAGATGAACAAAAGAAGGAATCCCCTCCATGGGGATCTCTTAGCTAAAGTTTTTGACAAAGACCAACAGATTTTCTAGACAGCCGCAAAAGCTACCCGCCTTGTAAAACCATCACATGAGGCATGTAAGGAATGGCAACGTATTGCTTTGAACCCAAATCAAACAGAGCAAGGGTTTCGCCGGGCTCGGGGGTTTTCATCAAATAAGGCACATAAACTTTGAGTTGCTCTCCCTCTTTATTTTGGACTCCGAGTGCTCCTAATCCATGGACATAACTAAAAAAATCACCTGGAACTTTCGGGGGGTCCGTGACCCGGGCAGTAAAAGAGGCTTGTTTAAGCTGAATTTTTTTTCTAACCCTTTGATAAAAAGACCTCACTCTATCCACTAAAACCAAAAAAAACAAAACCACCATGAGAAAAGGAATCCCACTGAGAGCCGTTCTCAAATAGAGCAAATTTCGGAAAGCACTGCATTGATTTTTTTGGAACTCATTGACCGCCTTTCCTTCCTCACAAACTTCTGGTACGTGAGACCACTCCTCTAAGACCCAGGCCCAGAGCTGAAAAGACGCCACAAATGGCCTCCCCTTTATTTCTATTGAGGATAGACTCAAAGCAGTGGGGGGTTTTGAAAAATCAATCACTTCTTTCGAAGTGGCCAGTATCCCTACTAAACAAAAGCTGAAGACAAAAACAAGAATTGCAAAAAAAAGAGCCCTCCAAAGAACTATAAAATAAGGAGGGTGATCAAATAAGGATTCCATAAGCGCGCCCCATCGAAAACCGGCCAAATGGAACCGGGTGGAATCGAACCACCAATAGCTGTTTAGGAAACAACCGTTATATCCATTTAACTACGGCTCCTCACTTCAAACTAATATACAGTGAATAACATAGTTTATTTAGGTTTTTTCGAAATTCTATCTTTTTGAAGAAGCAATCACCCGAGAGGTCCAACTTGAAGAAGGAGGCAAAATTTTAACTGGATTTAACGCTACCACCCCTTTTCTTACTTCGAAATGCAGATGAGGCCCAGACGAGTGCCCGGTGCTCCCTGTCAAAGCGATTTTTTTCCCTTTTTTGACTCTTTGTCCTCTTTTGACCAATAGTTTTGAGTTATGAGCATAAACGGTATTAAAATCCCCCCAATGTTTGATCACAAGCATTTTGCCATACCCTTTGATGCCTGAACCTGCGTAAATCACCCTTCCATCGCTCACGGAGTAAACAGGGGTTCCTCTTTTAGCTCTCAAATCAATTCCTTCGTGAAACTCATGCCCTCGTTGTCCAAAAGGGGATGTCAACGCTACTTTTTTGAGAGGCCAAACCCACTTTGTAGCCACCATTTTTAGATCTTTTGATAACTCGGGCAGAGGAACATTGTACTCACTGAAATGATCAAAAAGCCCTTTCCTTTGATTTTTTAATATCTGAGGAGACGCACAGTTAAGTAAAGAAATTGCAAAAAGAACAAGAATACTCGCCTTTACAAATTCCATTTTCTTTGCATTTCTTCTAAAAAATGAAAATCTGTGCAATCTAACTTGAGCGGTGTGACAGACACGTAGCCGGAATCCACAGTCACGCAATCTGAATTTTCTTCCTCCCGAAATCCCTTGTACCGCCCTCCTACCCAATAATAATCTTTCCCTCGATGGTCTGTTCTTTTGAGAATGCTCCCGCTGTAATAGCGAAACCCTTGGCGAGCAAGCCTCACTCCCTTAATACGGCTGAGAGGAAGATCAGGCACATTCAAATTGAGCAAAGTGTGCTTGGGGAGTTTGTTGAATTTAGGATTTTTTAAAATACGAACTGACATTTTTGCAGCTGTAGAATAATGGAGTTTGCTTTCTGGGGTCCCCCTAGAAAAATCAACTGACAAACTGACCGCCAAAGCCGGCAATCCTAAGATACAAGCCTCTCTTGCAGCACTGACAGTGCCAGAATAATAGACATCTTGGCCCAAATTTCCACCTCGGTTAATACCTGAAACAACAAGATCGGGCATCCCCCTGATCACTTCTCGGATGCCCAAGTACACACAATCGGCAGGAGATCCATTGACTCCAAAAAATCGTTCCCCCATTGGGATCATTCTTAGGGGCTTATGGATAGTTAGGGAGTGTCCAGTAGTGCTTTTTTCCTCTAAGGGGGCCACCACCCAGACATTTCCAATTTTTTTGAGCTCTCGGTACATCTCTTTCAAACCATGCGCGTGCACCCCATCATCGTTGCAGAGTAAAATCTTCATCGTCATCCTCTTTATTGTAAGTCTGTTATAAAAGAATCTAAACTGGAAACTTTTGCCTAGCCTTTTTCTCCAGTTTTTGGTTCCAAATTTCTCCCTCTGGAGTATTGACGCTTGTATAAATCGAAGCGTGACCCTGTTTTTCTAGCGAAGCACAAACTTCTACCATCAGGGTGTGGCCCAAAAACACAAGACTCAATGTGGAAAGTGGGCCTGCATAAAGCCCATGTCTTAAAAACACACAGGCGTCTCCACGTCGCCCCCCCAAGTCAATGACTTTATCACAAACTTCGAAGAGCTTTTTTCCTTGAGAATGCCGCGAGCAGACACTGCGAGAGTGTTTCAAATTAGTAAAGGCGACCGTTGTTAAACCCATTTTTTTTGCTAAAGTCGCAAGTTCAATAATGCCTCCATTGATACCAGAGTTCGAAGCCAACCAAATCATTTCTCCTTTTTGGGGATGAAGCTTTTTTAACAAAAAATTAAAGGCCCCTTCTCTTCTCTCTCTCTTTCTCAATTTTTTAGGCCCAGAAGAGGGAAGTAAAAAATCAGCTGTCACAGGAATAACAAAATAAGCTCCTCCCGCTCTATGAAAAAGCTCCTGTGGAAACAAAGCGGAGTGTCCACTTCCAAAAACATAGAGAAATTGGTTCCTCTTTACGAGCTCAATGAGCTCTCTGGAGACTTCGCTTAAAACCTTTTTATTTTTAATTAATATTTTTTTTAAATGGGGGATTGATTTATTTGCATATCTCATTTTATTTGATCACCGTCGAAGTCACTGCGGAAAGCCCACTGTATCCTGTTCCAGTCAAATTGAGCGTTAAACCAGGATCAAAGAGCTTGCAATAAACTAAATGGTCCACAGTGGACTGCGGACAAGGAGAAACCGTATACAAGACGTCAAGTTTCCAACATTTCGAAGGGCTCTGAAATCCAAAACCAAAACCTATATTTAGAAGATGTGCTGGATCTACAAAAGTGTATTCAAGGCTCATGGTGGGAAGTATATAATCCGAAAGAGAATAATTGACTCCTGCTTTCAAATACTTTGTCTCCTCATGTGAGTTCTGTTTAAAAGTATAAAGTAAATTAAGACTTCGATCAAAGGTTAAGATTTCTTGTCTCATTGCTTTTTCAAGAGTGTAAGTCAGCCCCAAAGAAAGCGCGTGCCTGCTTTCCTTGCTTGAATTATTTCCATAGGGAAAATAATTATACTGTGCAGACAGACTCCATGTATTGAGATTAAACAGTAAATCAGAAAAAAACTTCGAGAGCGGTTTTCGATTCCCAGCTGGATTTCGATATTCTAAAAAATTAAGAGTCTGCCCTACCTTTAAATCAAACATTTTATGATAGGTTGGATTTTCTACATTCAAACTCCCAACCCTTCTAATAATCTTTGTATTAAATCCATAGGAAAGAGATTTCCCAATCGGGACAAAATACTCGTTATAGTTATCTGTGGTATCAATTGGGACTATATCGGAACTGTCAAAATGGTAGGACGAAATCCCATTTTTTTGAGCATAGGCAATTTGGGATAGAAAAGGGTGAGCCTGGGGAGACTCAAAAATTTGAGGGATATAATTAAAAGTCAAAAGCGGGCTAATCAAATGCTTAATTTTAGGAACACCAGAATTTTGTGTGTCATAAATTTTTTCAAGTTGCGTAGAAAAATCAGCCTTGAATACCAAATACCCACGATTCAAATTTGGGACAGAATTATGAAAAGAATAAAAGAACATTCGATATTCTAAAGAAGGAATGACTGAAAAATAATCAAATGGCCTCAAGGTGGTATACAAAAGAGGAGTGATCGAAATACGTGTAGCCCTGCGCAAAGGATCAATTCCAGGAACGGGGTCATGAGGAGCCCCTCCTGCTGTCAGGGGATCTAAATCAAAATCACCCCCCGTTCGTGTAAAATTAGTAAATCCGAAACTGATCCCACCTGCTAAATTGTTGCCAAAGAAAAACTTATCATTTGTGGTGACAATGGCTGTCGGATAAACTTGGACTATTTTAGGATCAAACAGGTAGGGATCTACGCTGAGTAAATTTCTGGTTCTTCGCCCTGCAACATAGGCACTCACTTGAGGGCGAGAGTAAGAAAAAAATAAAGTTGAATTGAGCGAAGCTCCATCCGTAGGCACATCTCCCAAAAAACGACTAGGATAATAGTTGTCACTGACTTCGTAAAATCTAAATTTTTCTTCAATCCCTATAGACATTTCATGAGATTGCTCTAGCTTTATTCCAAAACGATGAGGGGTGATTTTATCGCTCCTCTTTTCTGTCGTATTGCGCGCATCAATAAACTGAGTAAAACTTTTATCACGAATATAATAAAATGCAGCCTTCCCTTCGCTACGATTAGACAGCTTGTACTCCCCTTCCCATTCAAAACGAGGACCAAATCCCCCCCAATGCCCGAGCGAAATCTTCATGTCTAGACTTCGATTGATCGCCCAAAAAAAAGGAAATAGTACTCGAACACCTTCAGTCGCAAATTTTAACCGAGGGGGCAAAAGACCTGTTTGACGATCTTTTTTTAAGGGAACAATAAAATAAGGAAGCCAAAACACAGGGACATCCTTAATTTTTCCAGTCACATTGGACATGTAGGCATAACCTTCGGATTCTAAATCTACATCTCCGCCTGTAAACGTCCAAGCCTGTGGACAATCCGTACACGAGGAATAATCTCCCTTATGTGTTTGGAAGTGTCCTGGCCCAAGCTTATTGATTCGTTCCCCCGTCAAGGTAAACCGCTTACTCGAAACTCTTCCCGCAATGATTGTCCCTGTACGTGTATCTAAATTAAAATGAATTTCGGATCCATAAATAATCAGGTCATTTGCAATATAGATGCAATTTCCAGTGGCATCTAGGATACGAGTCTCTTTATTAAAAATAATTTTATCCGCAGTGAGGCTCTCACCGGGCTGATGAACTTGAGCATGCCCTGTGAGCTCAACCGTGTTTCCCCTTCGATCCCACAACGTTTTGTCTCCAGACCAATGCATTGGACTCTGGTCGTTTACAGCTTGCGCAAAACGAGCCACAAGAAATAAGCAAATAATCCACTGCCACTTTAACCCTTTCATGAATAACAAACATGCTTTCCAAGTCTAGACATCCACGTTTTAACTTCTGAACTCAAATCTTTTCTGTGAACAATGCGGTCGATAAAACCATGTTTTAGCAAAAACTCACTCCTTTGAAATCCTTGAGGCAATGTTTGACGAATCGTTTGCTCAATCACTCGGGGTCCGGCAAAACCAATAAGAGCTCCAGGCTCTGCTAAAATGACATCTCCAAGCATTGCAAAGGAAGCAGCAACACCGCCTGTTGTCGGATCAGTCAAAACCGAAATAAAGGGGATCCCTTTTTCTCTCAAGCTGTGTAGAAGCACTGTCGTTTTTGCCATTTGCATGAGAGACAATATTCCCTCCTGCATCCGAGCACCACCGCTAGCCGATACAATCACTGCAGGCAGTTTTTCTTTGAGCGAATGCTCAAAAAGCAAGGTGACCTTTTCACCCACGACTACGCCCATGCTACCCCCCATGAACTTAAATTCAAAAACCCCCAAATGAAAGGCAAGTCCTCCAAGATGAGCTCTGCCACAGACAAAAGCATCATTGACGGAAGTCGAACGCATCGCAGCTTTGAGACGGTCTTTGTAGGGCTTTAGATCTCCAAACTCGAGTGGATCTCCACTCACTAAGTCTTCTGCATATTCTTCGAAACTTCCCTCATCAATGAGAAGGGCTATTCGATCAAAGGCTGATAACCTAAAGTGAAACCCGCACTCCGAGCAGACTTGAAGGTTTTCCTTCAAAATCTTGGACTGGAGGATTTCGCCACACTGAGTGCATTTTACCCAAAGTCCCTCTGGAACCTTAGAGGTACGGCTAGAAATATCAACCTTTATTTTTGGAGTTTTAAATTCATCAAACCATGCCATTGAGGATGAAACTTACCAGGATTGGAAACCAGAATCAATCACAGTTCGAGAGAGTGGATCCCCTATTTCCTTGCCCCATTTTTTCATTTTCAAAGGCCTGTTTAAACGCTTTCACTACAGTAGGGTCAAACTGAGTCCCACTGTATTTTAAAACCTCGTCGTAGGCCTGGGATGCTGGCAGCCCCTTACGATAAGGCCTTGAGCTCACCATGGCATCATAAGTATCAGCCACAGCAATAATCCTTGCTGCTAGAGGGATATCTTCGCCCTTGAGTCCCAAAGGATAACCCAAACCATCCCATCTTTCGTGATGGTAACGCATTCCACCAATCACGTCTTTTAAACCCTCTACTTTTTTCATGATCTGGTACCCGAATTCAGGGTGTTGTTTCATAAATTTCCATTCTTCTGGGTCAAGGGGGGCTTCTTTTTTTAAAATTTTGTCATCTACACCAATCTTCCCAATATCATGCAACAATGCGCTTAATCTCAATTTTTCTAATTGGTCTAAAGTTAAATTCAAATATTTTGCAATACAGAGGGAAAAGTGCAGAACTCTTTTGGTATGTCCCCCCGTATAATGGTCCTTTTTCTCAATCGACTCTGCCAAAGCTTCGACTGTATCGTAAAAGCTTTTTTTTAAGAAGGTGTAAAGCCTCGAATTTTCTATTGCAATAGTCACTTGATGACTTAAAGTCCTAAGCAATTTCAAGTCCTCTTCCTGAAAGTCAGACCACGAATGCATGGAAGGCCTGCGCGGCAAAGTCTCTAGTTTATTAATCGCTTGGAGAACTCCAATGATTTTATCTTTTGCTTGAAGAGGGACGCAGAGCATTGTTTTGACTACAAATCCTGTTTTTTCAGTCGCTTTTCTAAAATGACGCGGGTCTTGCGCAACATCGTTGAGCATCAAACTCTCCCCCGTCAAAGCTACGGTCCCTGCAATTGAGCTTTGATTGATGGGCAGTCTTAAATTTTTTTTGAGTTGTTTCCCAGTTTCTCCTAAGCCCACATCCCAATAGAGCTCAAACGAGTCTGGGTCCACCAATAAGAGCGACGCCGTTTCGCAGCCTAAAAGTTTGCAAGTGGCCTCTAAAGCTTTTTCGCGCACAATCTCTGGGTTCAGGGTCGAATTGAGCAAACTTGAGACTTCCATCAGAAGCTCCATTTGCTCTGCTTTGATTTGCATTTCTCGAATCGAACTTGCAATGTCTTTTTCTAAGTTTTTAATCCGTGTGATGGCGTCCTGTAGCTCTGATGGAGAGTGTTCTGAGAGAGGGTTTTTTTTAAATTTCATGAGATAAAAGAGCCTCAGTGAAAAGTCATCCTAACCCCACTGAGGCGACCTAGTTGTTGATTCTTTTTCCTAAATCCTTCCATGGATTTCAACCACGACCACAACTTTAAGTCTACGGGGGTTCTTGAAATGGTCAACCCCCCGAACAATAAAACATTCATTTTTTTTGAGTGCGGAGTCTAAGCGCCATTTCGTAGACGCTATTTTTAGGGATGCCAAAATATTGGCTCAACTGTCTTGCCGCTACAGATGAGGCTACGCCAAGATTCAGAAGACACTCTAAAGTCTTAACCCAATCTAAACTTTTTTCTTTGCACTCTTTTATTAATTTATATTGGACACCCAAACACCACTCTCCTAAATTCCCTTGGCTTGAAAGCTCTTCTTTTACTTCAGCATAAACCTGAGGGGCTAGTCCGTGAAAAAACTTTTCGTATATTTTTGTAAGTTCCTTTGCCACAATGACTTCAGCACTTGGGTCAAAAGTGCTCACTTTTTGGAGTGTCCCTTCAATTCTAAAGGGGCTCTCAAACCAGACAAAAAAATCAGATAAGGAAGTCTCGGATGTTTTTTTTAACTCTTCCTCTTTTTCACTTTCAGTTCGTGGGAAAAAGCCTCTAAAACAAAATCTCGAGTCTATTTGCCCTGCAATCGACAAAAAGGTGGTCAACGCAGAAACTCCAGGAATGGGAGACACAGTGATCCCCAGCTTTCTCGCTTCTTGCACCAATGCCGTCCCTGGATCAGAAATAGCAGGAGTGCCCGCATCGGTGACCAAGGCCCAACTCTCTCCTTTTAAAATGCGATCTAAAATTTTCTTTATTTCACTCTCTCTCGCATGCGCATCGTACCTGACCAACGGTTTTTTTATTTCAAAAGCCGACAGGAGCTTTAACGTTCGGCGGGTGTCTTCGCAGAGAACTCCAGCTGAAAACTGGAGTGCCCGCAAAGCCCTTGGGGTGAGATCCTCCAAGTTTCCAATGGGAGTGCCCACTACCCAAAGCCCTTGGGGAGCCGGCAAATCTTGCCTCTTGGTTGGTTTCATCGAAAGGAAGATAATGGAGCAGAGACACAATGAAAAGAGAAATGAACAAAGGGGAGATAATAAATGGCGATGAAAACACAGTTTCAAAGGTCCGGTGACACTTTAGTGGTGAGTATCAAAGGAAAAATAGATTTTGCGTCCCAAGAGACACTCAAGGAAGATCTTTATAAACTTTTGAAGCCTCCCAAAACAGACGAGGTTCCAAAAAATATCATCTTTGACATGGGAAAACTCGAATTTGTAGGTTCCAGTGGAATTACTAGTTTTATCCAAACTCTAAAAGACTTTAATACAAAAGCCCCCAACAAACCCTGCTACCAAAATGTTAAAAGTGAGTTTCAAAAAATCATTCGGGCTTATGACGAAGAAAATGCCTTCGAAATATCCGACCCCCAGCTTCCCACTAAAAAGCCAATGGATCAATAACCCCAATAGCGCAGGCATAGTTTTTGCTTTGAGTTCTTCTGTGGACTCAAAAAGAGAAATCGGTTTTAAATTAGAAGCACAAGCGAGAGCACATCTTTTGTCAAAAGGTTTTAAACTCATTGAGAAAAATTTTCTTTGCCGGGTAGGTGAAATTGACCTTATTTTTGAAGAAAAGTTACCCTGCGGGTCTGTCGAGCTCGTTTTTGTCGAAGTCCGGGGGCGGCATCACCGGTTTTCATGGCTCAGTGGGACAGAAAGTGTAGATCTTAAAAAGCAAATCTGTCTTAAAAAAACAATCCGATATTATCTGGCAAATTACAGAGGGTTGGCAGAATCACTCCGAATAGACATCATGGCGTGGGATGGACGGGCTTGGGCGCATACAAAGAATGTGTGGATTTGAGAGAAGCGACAGCCATCACAGGTGCAAAAGTACGGCGATGAATGGGGCTGACGCCTTGGATTTTTAGAGCTTGTGTATGTGCTCGGGTGGGATACCCCTTGTGCTGGGCCAAACCATAGCCTGGATATTGTCCATCTAATTGCTCCATAAGATCATCTCTCCAAACTTTAGCTAAAATAGAAGCGCACGCTATGCTTATGCTTTTTTGATCTCCTTTAATAATGGCTGTACCAGAAATTTTTAGATCTTTAGGCAGCCACTTGCCATCTACCAAAACGTGGTCCACTTTATACTTGAGACAAAGATTTTCTAATGCCCTCGTCATTGCCAAGTAAGATGCATGAAAAATATTGATCCGATCTATTTCCTCGACACTCACAACTCCGATCGAATAGCCTCTCAACCAAGTTTTGAGCAAAGGACTAATGTAGGACCGCTTTTGGGGAGATAAAAGTTTGCTGTCTTTGACTTCTTTGAGCCAAGAATGCTGCTCTTCTCCGATTATTTCTGGCACAATTGCAGCCCCTGCCACCACTGGGCCTGCAATACACCCACGCCCCACTTCGTCCAAACCTACAATAATTCTTGCAGGGTAGCCCATTTGTTTTTCAAAAAACAAATTAGGAATTGCAGCACTGATTTTACTCAAAACACACTCCCCCCTTCTTCGTTCTATTATTGCCTCAAAACCTGGGTTTTTACTAAGAGAGCCATCTGCCCTGTGAGTGCTGTCATCTGCTCTGTCAGGGTTGATACCTGACAAGATAGATCATTAATTTGTTTAGCTATCACCTTAAAGTTCTTATCAATATCTTGAGACATCGCTTGCTGATTAACTTTTAGCTCGGCAATGTTGTGTGACATTCCCAAAATATCCTGAGACATCCCCTGCTGATTGGCTTTTAGCTCGGCAATGTCATGTGACATTCCAACCTGATTTTCAACTAGGCTTGCAACCTGGGTAGCAATAGACTTTACATAGGTGGCTAGATTCTCCACATTATGCTCTAACCGGTCAAACCGCTGGTCTACCGTAGCAAAGCGATGACCGATTTCCGATCGCAGTGACTTGAATTCAGACTTCATCTCATTTCGAAAAAGCAAGATCACCCCTTTATTGATCGCCTCATTGGGATTCCCGGATAAAAGATCACCTATAAAATCTTGTGTTTCCATAAATACCTCTCTCTTTCATAAAAGAAAGAGAGCAAATTTTATGCCAAATCAAGACGAGCTAGCAGGTTTTGTCTGAGATTCAATATTTTGTTCAACTCTTGCAGATTTTCCTACTCGACCACGCAAATAATAGAGCTTCGCTCTTCGGACTCTGCCTTCTTGCGCTACTTCTAATTTTGCAATTTTAGGCGAGGATTCCATGAAAATTCTCTCGACTCCAACACCATGAGAAATTTTTCTCACGATGAAAGACTTGCCCGCCCCTCGATTGCTCCTGGCAATCACAATGCCTTCAAAAACTTGAATTCTTTCTTTTTCACCTTCTTTAATTCTCACATGCACGCGAAGAGTATCGCCTGCACGAAATACGGGAAAATCTGAGCGCAGTCCGGCTTTTTCCACCAGACTTACACGATCCATAAGCCCACGAAGTCTTAACTGAACTCCACGGGATGCCTTTTTTCTTTTTTTCTTTGTCGCTGCCATAATCCAACTCCTATATCACTTTCCAAACAAACGGTCCAAAACAATCGCAACAGCCGAACGCACAGAAAGGTGATTATAATCTACGTCTGGCCCCCAAATAGGCATTAAAATTTTGTGCACTTCAGGGTAAAACTCCTCGGCAATACCCCACCCTGTCCCAAAAACAAGCAAACAAGGCTTTTTTCGTGGCGGTGACAGCTCTTTCCGGTAGCTCTCATAGCTCATCGCTCCTGGCAAAACCCTCGCATCTGTCAATACCACCTCAGGAGCTTCGCCATGAGCACGTATAATCTCTTCTTTGATCTCCTGAAAGCTCTTTGCCAAGCAAACAAGCGCCACAGCCTCAAAGCGATCTGGGTGATAGAGGAGAGATTTTTCGGTCCTCCAATGTCCCAGTATCCGTTCGACCAAGTTATGCTGAACCTCTATTGGAGTCATTAAAAAATATCTTTTGACTCCAAAAGTCTTACAAGTCCTTGCAATATCGTGAATATCCATATTGGTCACAGCTGTTGTCACAACCTGTCCATGGCGATTTCGAATGGGATAATGAAGCAAAGCAACATAAACCGGCACAATCACGAGAATGTGAGTGCTAGCAAATTAACGCGACGCATACAACATTTTTGTGCGGGCTTTTGTTATTTTAACACGTTGAGTTGACAAATTCTTTTGATGTGACTACTTGCTCCATTCAGGGGGGAATATGGGGAACAATTCAAAAAAAAGTTTTATATTAGGGGTTATTACAATTTGTCTTCAGATGTCAGGGATAAGCGGGGCTCATGCAAATCCGCCGCCCTACAAACTCACCGTTATTTTAGATCGAATACATTATGAAGCAAAACCCAGAAAAGCCAACCAACTGGACGATGATGTTTTTAGGTCCTTTGATCTTTATGCCAGTTTTAGGGTGGACGGCCCTGCAAGTCCTATCTCACTTTGTCAGGTAAAATTTTTGCGAGATCCACCTGTAAAAGACCCACACGGAAATTCAGTTTACAAAGACGAATGGGGGAATATCTTATCACCCCTTTGGGAAGGTGTTGTCGGTGATCCTATTTATCGAATGCCTTGGGGGGTGTTTACTGGACAGATAAGCAACAATTTAGCAATCCTGCCAGAAGGAGGCACCTATGAGTGCTCTTTGAACGAGCCACCCTCTACTCCACCTGCACTCTTAGAAGTTGGAGGAATGGTGGCAGGTGGAAGTGGCATGACTCACAAAAACCCTCCGTTAATCTTTGATAACTGGATGGCGCAGCTCAGAACCCCAGACCATCGAAAAACTCGGATTCTTATCGATGGAGTGCCACTTGACCTGAATGAATTCTGGATGCAGATGGACGAAGCTTCAAAAAGCATCAAACATAGCAGTAATTTTGTAGCAGAAAAGTGGTCTGGTGGGACATTTTTGGGATGGCCTATTGGAGAACTAATTAAGGCAACAGCACACTGGCCGTTTGAATAATCTCAAGGACTTTCGTACTGCTGATTGAGTACAATGATTTCGACTCTTCGGTTGCTGGCTTTGCCCCATTCGTGGTCACTTTTAGAAATTGGCCTAAAATGAGAGTAGCCAGCAATCCCTAGACGTTTTGGGTCAAAATCAAATCTCCCTAACCAATATTTTGCAACCCAAGCACCTCGTGCAGCGGAGAGCTCCCAATCACTCAAGTAACTCTTGGTTTTAGACTCACTCGGATCCGTGTGGCCTTCGATTCGAATGTGTCTTTTGGTCCTAGTCAAAACTCTTCCTATTCTATCAAGCAAAGGCTGCAAATCAGGCTTTACTTCGACTGCTCCGTGATCAAAAAAATCCTTGGCAGCTAATCGTACCACCAACCCACGGCTGTCAAACTGCATCTGCATTTTTTCTGAAAGATCTGTCACCCCTAATTCTAAACTGATGGTTTCTTCTAAGAGTTCTTTAATTTCATGAAGCTGTGGATCCGGATCACCTGCTGTATTTGTCTTTCCAGCAGGCATATTGATCACTCGCCCTCCGGGAGCTTCGGGCTGTTCCAATGGATTGGCCGTATTGCCTCCAGAGGACCCTCCGAGATCTACCATACCCACAGGCCCTGCAGCAGAAAACGCCGCCTTGATACTTTGAGATACTTTCTTAAATTTCGAAAGATCGGCCTGAGAAATAGCATACATGATGACAAAAAAGGCAAACAAGAGCGTGATAAAATCAGCATAAGACACAAGCCATCGCTCTAAATTGACGTGCTCAGGGTGCTTCTTTTTCACCCTTTTTTGCCTCCGTGGTCATCGCCTCGACGCAGGTGTTCCTCCACAAAAACTTCCAACTTTTCCTGCAAGAAATGAGGGTTCAATCCTTCCTGAATGCCCACCACTCCAAGTTTCACAACTTCTTTAGCGATCATTCGCTGAGCTGCTTTTCGTTTAATTTTTGTACCCCATGGCATGAAAAGTAAATTGGCCATACCCACACCATAAACAGTGGCGACAAAAGCTACGGCAATTCCGTCTCCAATTTTTGAGGGATCGTTGAGCATGCTCATAACGTGAATCAGGCCGAGCACCGCTCCGATAATTCCAATGGTGGGCGAAAACCCACCCATGCCTTCCCAGACCTTGCCTGCAGCTTCTTCATCTTCAAAAGCTAGAAGGATCTCTGTGTCGATAATTTCTTTGACTGTGTTGGGCTCAAACCCATCGATGACAAATTTTATCATTCTTTTAAACAATGGATTTTGAATCGACTCCCTCTGTCCTTCGACTGCAAGCACTCCTTCTTTTCTAGCAATAGTGGCAATCCGAATGATCTCATCGATCGTAGGGCGAACATCTAAGTCCACATTTTTAAAAACAAGAGGAATTAAAGCGACTGCCTTTTTGATATCTTGCATTGGAAAAGCAAGCAGGCCGGCTCCTATGGTGCCTCCCACCACAATCATCGCCGCTGTGCCTTGCATGAGTGAGCCAATGTGTCCTCCTTCGAGAATTTGTCCTCCGACCACCGCTCCAATTCCCAAAAATGTTCCGATAACCGATGCTAAATCCATAGTGTTTATTCCTTAGATTTGATCATTGTAGGCAAATCCTGAAACAGTTGTCTTCGATACTCAATGGTTTGCCGAATGATGCTCTCCACACTTTCTTTGACCATCATTTTTTCATTACTTGTCAAAGTAATGAGGGTATCTGGAGTACTCTCAATGGTTTTGATAAGTTCACAATTTAGGATAAAATTTTTCCCATTGAGTCGACTCACTTCAATCATTCACACCTCTACTCTTTTAGTGTAACCTCAATGAAGTGAGAGTCAAATGACGGATCTCAAAAAGACGACAATCCATGCAAAAGGCTACTCGGTGTTCCGAGAAAAACAGGGAATGAGTGTTAGATTTTTGGCGTTCATAACAGATTTTTTATTCTTCTTTGGAATTTTGTTAGCCCTCGGCCATACCCTAAAAGGCTCTCCCACTCTACACCCACCAGGGCTTGTGTTATTTTTCATTTTATTTTTTTTATACTTATCTATCTCAAAAAAACTTTTCCATTTCACCCTAGGGAGCTGGATATGGAAACTAAAATTTAGTTTTGAAAGCGTGACTTCTGCCAGTTTATTGACGCTTGCACTTGTCATTTTTTTTGGATGGAGCTTAAACGAGTTTGTTTTCAAAAATCCCTTGTACCTCAAAGCTGATTTACTCGAAATAGGCAATCAAAGTTTTAGATCACCAGAAAAAAACACTACTTTAAAAGTCCTTCCATTTTATTACACTTTTGGCATGTGGCCTGCTTATTTTCTAGGTGAAGAGGTATCTTTTCTTTTCCCTTATGAAAAAGGCCCTCCTCTCAAATTTCCTGGCCGCTTTATAGCCCAATGGGAAAAAAGTGAGGTTACTTTAAGAGGCCCAAAAACCCATACAAATTTTGACCTCTTATTTATTAAACAATGCTTACTAACAAACACACTCACTGCAGAATGCATGCAACAAAAAGAATCCATCCTGCTTAAACACATCCAACAAATGCAGAACGCAAATCCTAAATACTGGAAAATCCATTGGTTCGAAAAAAAAGGACTACAGGGAATTTACCTGCAGGCAGAAAGTGCAACGCAAGTGCAAGAACGCTATCTTTTTTTAAGCCCAAAAGGAGTCGAACAGGCCTTTACACTGGACCATCCCCTGACCGAAAAAGGACAGCAGGCCCATGAACTTTTTTCCAAATCTATTTCTTCTCTAAAGTGGGAGGAACAACTTCAAAACGGACTGCTTTTTATCAACCAAGAAATTGCAAATGCAAAGATTGCAAACCTCAAACCCTCTGAGATCCAAATGCTGCTGCTCTCTCGGATTTCGGTTGCCCCACAAGCTTTCGAAAGCTACTACCACCTTGCAAAGATAGCTTACCTCCTCACTCAAAAGGGAGTCTCGACAGCCAGGCCCTTGCTCCACTCCGCTTATCTTTATGCAAAAGACATTGCGCCTATTGACACCCGGACAGAAGAGATTGGAAAACTTTGGGAAGAGGCGAGGAAACGGTAGGAACTAACAACTGTCCAACGCCTCGACATGCTCACTAAATCTACAAAAATCAAAAAAACAAAGTGTGAACAAACACTTTGATCAAAATTTACAGAAAAAATGACTACTTTTTCTTCATTTTTTTTCTGTCAAAAAAGACTGTGTCATTAAAAACACCCCCCGATTTTGATTAAAAAATCGCCAACTGTTAATAAATCATCCCCTTGCAAAACACATAAACACTTGTGTTTAAAGTTATTTTAAATCAGCTTCTTTAACTTCATAGAACATCAAAGATAAATTAATAAATTAATCTGTTTGATTTAAAAAATTAGCACCACTCTTGCAACTCTATATTGCCACGGGGACTTAAGGGGGGATTGTGTATAGGTACTTAAGTTTAATATTGATCCTTATAGTGGGGAGCAGCTGCCTGCAGGCGAGTGTGCAAAATGGGAGCACAGGGAGTGCAACCCCTCTTGCAACACCCGTCACGCAGGCTGCGTCTATCGTTCCGGGCGGGATAAAAGCCTTAAAAGTGATTTTCAAGGAATCTTCGACCTATGGGAGCTTTGACAGTCCATCCGCAGATGGCACCGCTCCGGAGTCTGGATTAAAAGCCATGAGAGTTTTTAATCCTGACGGTACTCTTTTGGCGGATGGACCTACCTCTCAAAACTGGCCCAAGTGGCTCAGCTCTGTAGAAATTGGAATCAGCGGAAAAAATAACTCTTCTATGAACGATCCCAATTGCGCCAGATTTGCCAGTCCACAAGAACCTACGGACACCCAGTGCACCTACAATCAAACCCAGGTTTACTGCGGTGCTTCGTCTCATTTTTATCGAGTGAGTGAACTGGATTGTGCAAAATCAAGTGCTCCGAGAGTGGGAAATGGAGGCTCTAATGATGGTGTATATATCCGCGTCACTTTCAATAGAGACAACAGTTTATTAGGCACTCAAGAAAATATTTTAGCGGTGATCGAATACACGGCGTCTTCTTTAGGTACAAACGTCACTGATATCAAAAAATGCTGGAAAGCAGACGGCAGTTTTAATCCTTCGGACCCAAACTGTCTGAGTCTTTCTTGGCAAACGTATCTAAAACATAACTTAAATGAGCAACCTCAACCCTTTTTACTCTTTGTTCCGCCATCAAACTCCATTGTCAACCTCTCAACAAACTCTGCAAAAATGCCTGTGCACTCAAAGCAACTGATCCTCCCACTCTCCATGGACCAAAGTTTAAATATTTTTCAGATTTCTAGAATCAATGCAGCTCAAAATGACGAAATCACCAGAGTGTGTAACCCGAGTAATAAACAATCAAGCGCCATCAACTCCGCTCTTTGTATGGGAATGGTTTTTTACTCAATGAGTCTATATCGGATGTAAGAGATGAATAAAATTGGAATTCTCACTTTAATAGTATTGCTTTCAGTGCTCAGACTTGCTCACTCTGACACTCCAAAAGATGCTGGTGTTAAAATTATTTTTCACCAAAATAATTTTTATACCTTCTCTGAGCTTAATCCGTATACAAACTGTGCAGGAGATCTGAAAACTTATTTCTATCCAATCAATAGCCTCAACAATCAGCCGGTCGCATTTCCTTCAAACTCTACAGACCCTAATATCACCCTAAAGCCTTCATTTATTTCGAATGTTTCGGTTGATTTGACTGATTTGCAGATACAGGGAGCATCGCGAGCAGCTTATTCTTGTTTTTCGCCCAGCAAATCATCTTTGCCCGAAAAATCTTACCGTTGCGCTAGCTTCCAACAGACCTCCTTCGAAAATTTTGGGTTTTATTCCTTTTTCGATCGAGACTGCGAGCACTGGGGCCAGCTTCAAAGCGACACGAATTCAATGAGCAAACTTACAGCAGGAGGTGTTTACATTGATTTAAACCGAACTGTTTTAGGCGCCAAAGAAAATATGATTCTTCATTTAACGTATGTGCCTATTCCAATTGTACAAACAATAAATGATGACCCTGCTTATCCCACATGGCCCATACTCAAACTTCACCTCATCCAAACCAATGATCTAACCTCAGATTTACAAAAGGCTTTTCAGCCTAGACACTTATTTTATGCCTTTGATAATAAATATCCTAAAGTGGTAGAAAGCCTCTCGCTCCTGGCTCCACAATCGCAGCAAATCACACAAGAACAAATTCTACTTCCCCTCTCTATCCATCCAGGAATCGATCGCATCCGCATCGAAAGGTATTCGGGATCTGCTCTTTTAATCGAAGCTAGTCTTTTTAGAACTGGGGCAAAATAATGAGATCCAATAGACTCCTACTCATCTCACTACTGATTTTAGGAACACTGAGCGCTTGCACAAACACCAATAACTTTTTTGTTGGCTCACGTTCCACTCAGCCTCCTTTAGAAAGCCCATCTCTAAACACTCTTTCCAGCAGTCCAGCAGTTTTCAAGGTCACGCGTGCCTTAAAGTCTAACTCAGATCCTGCCCAATTTGTAGATATCCTGGGGGATCAAAGCGGTCTCATGGGACAGGTCTGTAGCCAAGCTGCAAGCAACTCAAATAACTCACAAAATCAATCTCAAAATACCTGCAAGTGCCTATTTAGCTATACTAAAAGAAATGGTTCAAGCGAAACCTGGGAATCTCCCATCGTGCTCTTAGAATCAAATCTCATCCGCTGTTCCTATAATGGCGTGCCACCTGATGGTTCTGGAATCCGTGTCAAAGTTATTCTTTTGGGCACTGAAAATAAAAGCACTGAAGTCGCATTCCCCCTCTTAGGTCCAGGTTCTAATATTGATTCCACTCAACCCCTCAATTACGTTTTGGTCAAAAGAATACAATTCAAAGACGTCGTCTATATCCCAAACTACATGTCAGGAGGGGGTGGAATTTATGACCCCTTTTTATCAGAAGACGAAAGTTTAACTTATCCTTTTAATTTTTTTACAACTAATTTGGGCGGGACATTGAGCCAGTTTGTGGCTCAAGTAAAACCTCAAGATGGAGCTGGATTTATAGGCCCAGCAAATGCATCTAGACTCATAAACCCTTATATTTACAGCATTGGGACCAACCAAACTCCTAAAATGAACAATCAAATTTATCCTTTGGACCCTCAAATGGACCCTCAAAATGAATTTGACCGAAATAGCTTTTATTTGGCACGCGAAAAATTTGGAGTTTTTAATATTCCATTTAATACCTTTGTCGCTCCTGGTTTGTTTACCTCAGAAACAGCTCCTCCCTCTAGGGGTGCCCCTGCAAACAATGACGTCCCTCCACCTCCTCCTATTGGATACGCAGCAGCTCCATTTAGGACCGGAGTTGGCGAAGAATCCTGCCCCTCTTTAGACAACGCTATCCCAAAAGGATATTATTTTGTCAAAGCGTGGCAATTTCGAGCCACACTGCCGCTCCGAACCTTCACAAAAAGCACAACCCTAAGTAGAGAAGTCGTTTCTTGCTATCCAGGAAATTGGACAATCCCAAATCCAGAAACACCTGAGCTAGCACCAGGCCCTACTATTCCAGATTGTGGTACAAACGGAATTTCCCTTCCGCCAGGACCGGGCATTCTTGCAGATCGGGTTGACAGCAGCGGAAACTGCTCTCGACTCACCCGATTTGAAAATGGATCCTCTTCTAACCTTTGTTCGCCTAAAAGAGACTCAGACATCCTGAGTGGTTTTTTCAATACTGGGGCAGGCTGTACGCAAGTTTCACAGGCTGCTTTTTTACCCAGTAATTTTTTTGCCCCTGGGACAGATATTTGGCAACGCTACGAGATCGATCCACGTCTGGCCTGCGGCATTGGCGAAGACCGCCTCAATCTCTGCCATAACTCCCGTCATGGAGGTTCGGTTTTGGCTGACAATGCTCCCTATGACAATCAAAAAATTACAAAATACGCCAATATAAGTATCGACGCAGTATCTAGATATGACATCGTCTATGTTGTCACTCCCAAAGACATCATGAGCAAACACTTTAGCTCACTTGCACAAATCCGCCAAGGCGATATTGCAGCTCCCTATGTCCCTTATACTTTTTATTCTGCAAATGATTGCCCAAACCCAAGTGATCCTGACTCTTGCCCAAGCGCTAAAAAAAGGTATTATGCATACTTAAATACTAATGCTTCGGAAAGAGAGCCAGCAACGGATTTGCCTCCCATATTTCCTCTCTGTGTTCTCCAGAAAGTAGGGGGAGAGAGTTTATGAAAAATTTTTTTCTATTATTTTTGCTCTTTCTTTTCCCTGCCTGCTCTAATAACTCAAGTCAATTTCGCCTCCCCTCTTCGCAACCTTCTGCTACTGTACCCGGGAGTGTTCCTTCGCCCCTTGCTCCAGTTGGAGTTTTTCAGATCTCCTCCGTTCAGGAAACTGATAAAAAGAACTTGCTCGGTGTTCTCATAGATCCCAATAAATCTACTGCTCCCATTTCAAAAATGTGTAACACTCAAAAAGACCTCACTCAGGACGCTTATGCTTGTACTTGCGTTTTTAAATGGAATGAAACCAATCGCCACAGTGGAACTGCGATTTTAATCCCTCGAGAGATTAAAACTCCGGTCGTGGATGTCCAGCCCTATGCCGCTTTTTGCAGCATCCCCGCTCTTTATGAAACCGAAATTCTAAATGGCACTCCAATCACTCTCACCCTTGCACAAAATGCTCCAGGCTCTCAATCTTTGTATCAAGTCAAAGAATTAAAATACATAAAACAGACGGGAGTTAGCCTGGGTGCATTTCAAGATATTGCCGGTAACGTATTTGACAATATTTTACGTTACACTTGTTATGACCAGTTCAAACGTGGACTCACTATTCAGAATCGAAAAGATACGAGTAAAACAAACCCTCACACGGGAGAAGCTGTTACCTTTAGATTGGCCAGTCAATTTTGCGTCGCCAAAGCCGATGGGAGCGGAAGCAATACCGAAGGCTGTGGTGATCTCCCTCCTCCACAAAACTCAAACGAAGTTTATCCTTATAATTTATATATTAGAGCGGAAAAAGTTGGGCAAATCAATTACCAAAATGCGGACCTCATATGCCCTCTGGTGGATAAAAACTTTAGATCCCCAGGAATCAAAAATTTTTATCCTTTGGATCAGTCATTTGCACTTAGCATAAAAAGAACTCAAGACTTTGATGTGGGAGTGACAGCGCAGAGCACTTTAGCCATTGGAGGAGATTCTACGTCTGAGCCCACCAGTTGCGATGATACCACACCCAAAAAAGACTCCTCGGCAAACAATGGCAACAATAACGGAGACGCTCCTGCCAAAACTGGCATCACCCTAAAATGTTTAGGATTTGCCAAAAGGACAAACCCAGATGGGTCTTGTCCTATCATAAAATCAGCTGACAACCAAAATATCCAACTTTTTCGACTGAGGAGGCATGTTAACCTTTATCCTCCTCATTTTGACACCGATGGAAAAATGCTATCTGTTCCCCCGCCTACTGATACGGTCTATGTTATAGACCGACCTGTATTAAATCCAAATCCTTCGCAGGGACCTCAATATTACTCTATGTTAGGTCCCAAACCCTGTCCCTTTTCATTTTTTGACCAACACGGAGTCACCCGCCCACAGGGCGAACAAGATGGCCTTTACAGAGGCAAAAGACCAGGCTGGGTGGCTACTGGTAATCCAGATTGGTTGGGAAAAAATGTGGATGGAATTGAACTCCCCAACCAAGACACTGCGCATTCATGTGCGGCAACACTGCCACTTTATAATCCAATTACGAATGTTTGGTCTCTTGGAACAGTTCATCCTACGAATCAAAATCCGAAAATGAAACGCGTTTTTATCCGCCCTATTGAACCCTTTGTGCCTCATTATGAAGAAGACACCGACTTTCGAGCTTGCGCACCACTGGCGGCCCCACTGCGTGACCCTCCTCTTCATTTTGCCAAAAATAAGTCAGCACCATGGAATGTCGGTTATTGTGCAGAAACAAACCCTACTCAATATCCAGATATAAATAAAATTGAACCCCAACCCACGGTGGGATTGGTGGTTCCGCATACTTCGCATGTTCCTAAAAATGCGGACTCGCCACCCTGTAACGCCACAAAAATTGCGCTCAGTCCTAACTATCCACAAAATGGAGTAGCGCGACACCCAGCCTCTCTCATCGTAGATGAGGGAGCCCCTCTTGTGGGCTCTGATCGTACCTGTGATCGTACGATAGACTCTCCAGGTCCAAGCTCTCCTTTGACTCCACTATTGGCGCGCCCTCGTTTTGTAGAATCAGCTATCACCTCAGACCCCAGTTATTCATGTACAATCACACAAGATTTTGAGGGTGGGAAGGCAGGAAAACGTTCGCCCAAAACGGGCTGCTGTGCGGGGGGAGTTGTCTACGTCTGGAGTGGAAATCCAAGTACAAACACCTACAAAAATAACTTTGCTGCTCACTGGGAACCCAGCTCCACCAAAACAACGTGTGGGACACCGGAGTACTAAAAAATCCATCTCAATTGAATGAACCGCTATATAATCAAGAAATGCTCCTACTTTTGTTTTTCTTTTCTACTGTGACTTGGGCTGATGAAAACACTGACTTAAATGAAATTATCTCACTCAAGGAAAAACTCCCGCAAGCCATTTGTGACGAGGCGGTGGTTTCGAAACTTCCTTCCTTAGAAATTTTAGGATTACCCGGCTCAAAGCTTGGAGATATTTTTATTTTAGAAAGCGATTTCCCTCAGTCGGAGGACAGAATCATGCACTTTTTGCTAGGGGAAAATGAGAATGTGCTCGAATCTCCCTACTCTCATTTTTTAACCAAAAACTCAACACCCGAGGTAAAAAAAAAGGTCTCTCTAGAAATTTGCACAAGTCTCGTCTCACAAGAAAAATTCAAGAAATTGTTTAGGCTTTCGCCTAGCCGTTTTTTTAATGTAAATTTAGCAGGTGACTTTGATCCTCTCAGCAAACGAGAACATTTTCGGAAAAAAGAATATTGGATACTTCAAGATTTCGATAAAAGATTCTCCCAGTTTCATGGAAAATGGTGGGTCCCAGGCTGGATTGAACCCAGAGAATGCGTGGCTTTATTTTTAGAAAAAAGAACATACTTGAGAGTGGTTCATCCCGTCACAGAAAAATTAATTTCTGTTTCTATCTTAAACAAAAAGGGTATCCCACTGGGATCTGTTTTTCCCGGTGGAGAAGCACTGAGTTTAGACTTTAAAACCCTAAAAACACGCTCTGAGAGCCTTGTTAATCAACAAAAAAAACAAGAATTTTATCAACTTGCATTAGAGATCGCTGCCTATAAAAAAATACAGAAAAATAAAAAGTCATCAAATCAAATCATTCGCATATTAAACATTTTCAAATATTTGATGAAAGAATTCCAGAGGGACCCCTCTTCTCCTCAAGTCGGAAAATATATTTCACCACAAAAACTGAGTGACAAAGATTATGGGATAGTATTTGATGCCCCCTTTTTTAAAGCCTTGGCACAAGCTAAGCTCTCTGTTCAGTTTTTTAATAACGACCTAACCCTCCACCGAATCTATTTGGATTTTGTAAGGCAATGAGGGAGGGAGGGAGGTTTTAATCTCAAATTTGCCATCAAAAGCCAGTATACCATGCTATGCCTAAGTATGCCATATTGTGCTTAAAAAAATGGCATACTTAGGCATAATATGGTATGCTTGAGGCTATGCTCTCTTTTCCTCTTCATTCAGAAACGGTAAAATGGCTCAAGACACTCCACGCTGCGTTTTCAGAAAGGTACCTTGTTTTAAAGGGATTATCTCAAGAAGAACTGGAGGCTATTCATCACTATGCCAGAATCAGTCAGATTGGTGCTTCCACTCGTATTGAAAACGCAATCCTCACAGACTCTGAAATCAGTTGGCTAGACACTCTTTTGACAAGCGATGGAAAAACAAGTGCCTTTCAGCAACAAAGGCAGATCATCGAAAATAAACTCTCAAAAGAACGCCAAAGAAGCATTGAAGAGGTGGCGGGCTGTAGAGCAATGCTTTCTCTTATTTACGAGCAATCTCACGAAATGCTCCCGCTGGCAGAAATACACATCCGAGGATTACATCAAGAACTTTTGAGGCATTATAAAGATGCAAGTCATTATAGAGGGCAGTACAAGAAAAATCCAAATTCAGTCGTAGAACATCATTCGATGACTGGGAGAAAAAAAGAGGTTTTTAAAACAGCTGACCCTGGAGTCCTGACTGCAACCGCCATGGCTGATTTGGTCAGGTGGTACTCTCAAGCAATCCAAACTGAACCCTGGAGTGTAGCGGTGGCGTGCGAATTTGTTTTTCGCTTTTTAGCCATCCATCCTTTTCAAGATGGAAATGGCAGAGTCGGGCGTGGACTTTTTTTGCTCTGCCTTCTTCAGTGTCCAGATCCTCATGTTTCGTTCGTGGCACGATACCTCTCCATTGACCGTCAAATTGAAAAACACAAAGAAGATTATTATTTTGTACTCAATCGCTGCTCTGACGGAAAATATAAATTAGATCCAAAAAAATATCACATTGAGTATTTTTTAAGCTTTATGACAAAAACTCTAGACAAAGCATTAAAAGATGTTGATTTTTATCAAAAAAAATTTAGGGCTTCTTTAGAATTATCTATTGGCGCATCTCAAGTGCTTGCCTGCTTTAAGGATCTTCCAGAAAAAAAGTTACAGACCCGGGAGCTAGTCAAAAGAACAAATCTTCCCAGGAGAACGGTATCCAACGCTCTTGTTGCTTTACTTAAAAATGGATTTATTCAAAAATATGGGAAAGGCGCCGCTGTAAGGTATCAAATTATTTTTTGACTGAGTATGGAGCAAATACCCAACCCTCTGGCAAATCAGAAACCAAACTAAGTCGCACTCCTGATTTCAGTAAAAAGGAAAGCTTCCAGGCATGTAGCCACAATCTCTCGGCTTTCGGACCACCATACACAGAGTCTCCACAAACAGGGTATCCAAACTCTGCCAAATGACAGCGAATTTGATGTGTTACTCCAGTTTTAATTTCAATTTCAAGATCTAATAACCCACTCTTTGTTTTTTCAGCTCGCAAGAGTGCCGTATGGGCTGGATAAGCCTTACCTCGAAATTTTATTTTTTTCCCTGGGAGCAAACAGATCATTTTTTTACTCGATTTTTTAGAATGTGCTAAACTCCAGTCTAATATTTTGGGTAGAGCAAGCGGGCTCTCACTTACTAAGGCTCGATATATTTTCTGAACCTCCTTTTTTTTCCAAAGGAGGCGCAGGCGTTCGTATTCTGCTAAATTTTTGGCAAACACTAAAATACCACTGGTGCCTGTATCCAAACGATGAATGAGCCCAGACTCTAAAGTTTTTGGAAATTTTATCTCGCACAGCTCTGGGCAATGAGCCAGAGCCGCTGAAACAGCTGTGCCCTCCTCGCCTTGACGCAAAGGATGCGATGGTATACCCGATGGCTTTGACAGAATAAGAAGATCAGCGTCTTCATATATAATTGGATATATAACTGGATATATAACTGGATCTATAACTGGATCTATAATTGGGTATAGAACGGCGGTTATCGATGTCACCACATTCTTATCTTTTTCAGCAGAATCAGCTGCACCCCATGGAGTTGCCACAGTTGAGGCACCGATAGCAAGACCCATTTCGAATGGTGGTATGACCACATTGATCACAAGGAGGGGCATCTCCCATCATTTCAGCCAAATGACCTGTGATGGCGCTCGAAAAAGCAACTGTCGGAGTGGGTACCTTTACAAACTGCTGCTCAGCCGCGCGTTTCTCGCCAGCCATATCTCCAGCCGAAGGCTTTACTTGTAGAAAATCAGTCCTCCCTAAATACTCCATCCCTAAAACTCTAAAAATATAATCGACAATCGAAGTGGCTAATTTAATGTTGGGATGGCCTTCGACAATTCCTGAGGGCTCAAAGCGCGTGAAGGTAAACTTATCCACATACTCTTTGAGGGGCACTCCATACTGAAGCCCAAGACTCACTGAAATTGCAAAACAGTTCATCATTGAACGGTAGGCCGCGCCTTCTTTGTGCATATCAATGAAAATTTCTCCCACAGTACGATCGTCATACTCCCCTGTACGCAAATAAACTTTGTGTCCTGCCACCGAGGCCTCCTGAGTAAATCCAACTCTCTTAGAAGGCAATTTTCGACGAGCGGGAGGCAGTGACAGAGCTTTTGGAGGGTCTTCTATTTTTTTATCAGACTTTGTAGAAAGAGCCTGCGAAAGTTTGCAGCCATCGCGATAAAGAGCAACCGCTTTTAGGCCCAGTTTCCATCCCTGGAAGTAAATATCTTGAATTTCTTCAACAGTTGTTTCATGAGGCAAATTCACAGTTTTTGAAATAGCGCCCGAGAGAAAAGGCTGTGTTGCCGCCATCATTCGAACATGTCCCATCGGAGCAATAAATCTCTCGCCCTTGTTTCCACATTTATTGGCACAGTCAAAAATGGGCAAATGCTCAGGCTTGAGATGAGGAGCTCCCTCAACCGTCATTGTACCGAGAATAATTTCGTTTGCCTCCCGAAGTTGCTCCCCTCCAACGCCCGCCCAAGAGAGAAAATTAAAGGTGGGTTTCTGAAACGCTTCTACTGGTACACCAATACGCTTTAATAAATCATCTCCCAAACCAAACCGCGTAAAAGCACTACAAAGCTCAAAAGTGCCTGGCAATGATTTTTCAATTTTTAGAATCTCAGAGTCACTGAAGCCCTTGGACTTTAGGAACTCTCTGTTGACATGGGGTGTTTTTTCGAAATTAAGGGTTCCCAACAAGTATCTCAAAATGTCAGTGACTTCTGATTCGCTATAGCCCAGATTTTTGAGCGCAAGAGGAACTGATTGATTGACAATTTTAAAATATCCACCTCCAGCTAATTTTTTAAACTTTACAAGTGCAAAATCAGGCTCGACTCCCGTAGTATCGCAATCCATCAGCAAACCAATGGTTCCTGTGGGAGCCAATACAGTGACTTGCGAATTTCGGTAGCCATACTTTTCGCCCAAACTAAGCGCCACATCCCAGTCCAGTCTCGCTGCTTGTACTAACTCTTTGGAACAATACTCGGGTTCAATCTGATAGGCCGCATCTCGATGTTTGGCAATAACCCGAAGCATGGAGGTGCGGTTTTTCTCAAATCCTTCGAACGCACCTTGAGTAGCCGCAATCTCTGCACTCACCGCATAAGCATGCCCACACATAATAGAAGTAAGAGCCGCTGCAAAACCTCTCCCTGGGTCACTGTCATACGGAATTCCCTTGAGCATGAGCAGAGTGCCTAAATTGGCATAGCCTAAACCCAAAGGCCGATAGGCGTGAGAATTTTTAGCAATCTCAGCTGTAGGATAACTCGCAAGGCCCACTAGGATTTCCTGTGCGATGATAAAAATGCGACACGCTTTCCGATAAGCTTCGATATCAAAATGTCTGTCTTTATCTAAAAATTTCACCAGGTTCAAGGAGGCCAGGTTGCATGCCGTATCGTTTAAAAACATGTACTCCGAACATGGATTAGATGCCCAAATCCGATCCGTGTTGGAACACGTATGCCAATCATTGATGGTCGTGTCGTACTGGACTCCAGGATCGGCGCAGGCCCAAGCGGCCTCTGCAATCTTCTTCCATAAATCTTGAGCATTGTAAGTATCTATCACTTCCCCATTTGTTCTACCGCGCGTGTGCCATTTTTCTCCTTGAGTCACCGCTTGCATAAATTTGTCTGCTACTCTCACAGAGTTATTCGAATTTTGACCTGCAACTGTTTTATAAGCTTCGCCGTTAAAATCAGAGGGATATCCTGCCGCAATGAGCGCTGCGACCTTTTTTTCTTCTCGGCTTTTCCAAGTGATAAAGTCTAAAATTTCAGGATGATCCATATCTAAGCAGACCATTTTAGCAGCTCTACGAGTGGTCCCACCTGATTTTGTAGCCCCTGCACCTTTGTCAAAAACCTCCAAGAAGCTCATCAGTCCAGAGGAATATCCTCCACCAGAAAGTTTTTCTTGTTGTCCCCTAATTTTCGAAAAATTAGTCCCAGTCCCTGAACCGTATTTAAAGAGTCTAGCTTCGTTTTTAACCAACTGAAAAATGCTCATCAAATCATCATCTACAGATTGAATAAAACAGGCGGAACACTGAGGACGGGAATAGGCGTCTTTTGTCTCTACAACTCTCTGAGAGACTGGATCCCAGGCAAAATTGCCTCCAGATCCTTTAATTTTATATTCGTGCCAAAGGCCTAAATTAAACCACACGGGCGAATTAAATGCGCCAATTTGATGGGCTAGCATAAAGGAAAGCTCGTCTTCGAAAACTTGTGCATTTTTCGAATCAAAATAGTTCATATCCAGCCCTGCGGTGGAGAGAGTATGAGCAATCCGCCGGACGACTTGCTTGAGCGAGTTTTCGTAACCTATGCCTGGAACTCCTGCTTTTCTAAAATATTTTGAAACTAAAATATCTGTAGAGAGTTGGCTCCAACTCTCAGGCACTTCGATGTCTTTCATTTCAAAGACAGTCTGGCCATCTGTGTCATTAATTTTTGAGGTCGTTTTAATATATTTGATGTTTTCAAGCGGATCGACCCCAGACTGGGAAAAATGCCTTTCGAGGGCCACTCCACCGGGAGCTGTGGTTTTCTTTAAGCTCAGGGTTGAATTAAGTCCATTGGCTAACCCATTGACCTTTTTGATTTCAACTTTCTCCATGATTCTTTCTGTGATCTTTTCCATGAGTTCCCCTTTTTAAATATGAATACTAAGTTCTCTTCTATTTTTAAAACTTTGGCAATTTTGACTTTTGAGAACCTTGAATTTCAGCTCCATCATATTTTTTATTTCCTTCTTATTTCACGTTGCCGAGAATCTATCACTCTGTCAAAGCATGCCACAACATATTGTGTCCATACAACAACCAACCCACAAGTTATTGTAGTCTGCAAATACACATAACCCTGGGTAGTATTTCAGTTTTTAAGAATTTTTATATTTTCAAACTCAAGATTCACACAATATAACGCTCTGCGTAATCCATTTTTTACTTGACCCAGTAATTATTTTCGCAAAACCAGTCCCACCGCGGAATCTTCTCTAAAAAAACAGACTCATTTTAAAAAAAGTCCGAAAAGTTGAAAGTTTTTTTAGAAATATTTTTTTTAACGCTAGAATTAGGCAAAAAAAATTACCAAACAAGCCCTAAACTAAATCTAAATCCATAAAGCATAAAACCTGAAACTCCAGCCAGTTTTCCGCTTGTAGTATAAAACCCACTTTTGATTCTAAGAGCTGTTCCATCGAGCGAACCCATCCGGATATCTACTCCGGAGGTCACTTCGTATCCAAAAGTTAAACTTTGAGTTTGAGGTTCCACTCCCGTCGGAGGAGAAGACATTTTTAGGTAATTCCATGCAGCAATTCCACTTCCCCCTACAAAAGGAGTAAATTTTGCATTCGAGAAAACAAAAAAATGGGTCCCTAGCAAAAAAGCAGAACCATAGAGAGAGGCACTCGGTGTATCACTTCCAATCGAAGCTTTTCCCACCGTAGTGGTCACTTCTAGAGCGGCTTGGGGCCTAAAAAATCCCTTTCTACTTTCTGCTCTAAAAGTAAAAATTTGACCCAGAGCCCCTGTCATGCTCTTGCCCGTAGTGCCCGTATAAAACATAACACCAATATCCATCGTTGGAGCAAAATCTCCAGCTGCTTTGCCGTAGCTTTTTTCTTCAAAAAAAACCGCCAGGCACATTAAAATAAAATGCATTTTAATCCGAAGTCCTCCTCTTATAAGTTGTATTGGGCACTTCTACTTCTGGAATAAGCTTGGGCTCGTTGTTTTCTCTCTGTGCACAGTCCAGGGCTCTTCGAAGGAGGGATTGATAACGATCCCCGAGAGCTAAAAGCCCTTCTAGATCTTTGTACGATTTCTCTAAAACTTCTTTCGTGTCTTGAATTTTTTTCGATGGAAGAGCAGCGTTTAAGTTTTTCTGTGAAACCTCTAATTTTCTCTGTGCACCACGGAGGCGATCCAACTGATTTTCGATGGCAGCGGGATTTCTCCCAAGGTTTCCATCCGAAATCAAAAGCTGATAGCGCTTTGCTTCGTTTTCATATTGAATTTTTGTCTCCTTAAATTCAATCTCATTTTGATCAAAACTAGACTCTGTCAAATATTTAATATTGAGATTTAATTTTTGAATTTCTTTTTTTATTTCTATGAGTTTTACTTTGATCTTTTCTGAGGCTGCCAAAGCCACAATCTGCCTGGGTTGACTCAAGTCTTTTAGTTTTGTGTCGCAAGACAAACGCACTTCTCTCTCATAGTGAGAGACCTCGGAAGTCACTTCGTCGCTTGCAAAGAGAGCAGTACAAAATAGAAAAAGAAAAATAGGGCTCACACTTTCTCATCGGAGATTCATTGGGGAAAAATAAAAAAACAAGTTATTAACCGACTTAGTCCGTTAACTACAAATGGGGCACCACTTTGGTACTCATCCAGCATTTTTTATAATATAAAAAAACAATATAATTAAAATTACAATTAAATTACAAGTAGTTATATAAAATATAACTAGTGCTTTAATCTAGCATTTTTTTATTTTTTATCAGAGAATAAAGGGATGTTTCCTGTCTTAATCCAAAAACCAGACTCTGAACTCGAAGAACTTGTCTCACATCTTATTTTGTCATCCTCAAATCTTGGCAAAAAGAGCCCCAACCCTTTTTTTTTAGAAGCCGTCGAGGTTTTTTTATATCAAACGAATAGTTATTACACTAACTCTATGGAAGGAAACCCATCTAAACTCATTGACATAGAAAATGCCTTAAAAAAGAAATACTCAAAAAACAAAATATTGAGAAACTTTCAACTCGAACATGTCGCACATATCCAAGTACAAAAAAAAATGATCAAAAATTTAAAAGAAAACCCAAAACAAAACATCTGTTCAAAAGAATTTCTTTGCCAGCTACACAAAGAATTTTATGAGCTTCTCCCCGACGAAATGAAATTTGCACTCACTCAAAGTGATAAAAAAATTCCGATCCAACCAGGACAGTTGCGAGACAAGCCCGTACAAGTAGGCCGACATACACCTCCTCAAACTCGAGAGGAAATTGAGTTTTATTTGACTCACTTCAACGCAACTTTAAATCCAGAGGCATTAACTCTCAACGAAAAGGTACTTGCTCTAGCTACTTCTCATCATCGACTTCTGTGGCTACATCCTTTTCAAGATGGAAATGGGAGAGTGGCAAGGCTGTTTACAACTGCTTACAGCTACAAGATAGGCATCAATTCACACCTGCTCTGGAATGTGACGAGAGCCTTTGCAAGAAATCGAAAAGACTACGATACTTATTTGGCACTTGCCGATTTGCCCAGAAGAAACGACTTAGATGGCCGAGGACCTCTATCCGAAGAAGAACTCATCAAATATTGTAAATTTTTCTTAAAAGCTTGTCTAAATCAAGTAAAATACATGGAAGGAGTCTTAAACTTTAGTCAGATCGAAAAAAGATTTCTCGCATTTCTTTCTTATAAGCAAGTAGCACTTTTATCAAAAAATACAGCAAAAATAATAGAGAGAATCTTTAGACAAGGAAGGGTTGAAAGAAAAGAAATCAAAAATATTTGTCACGTAAAAGAAAGACAGGCAAGTCAACTCATCCAGAAAACACTCCACAGCGAACTTTGCCACTCACCATCGACTTATGGACCATTGTATTTAAAAATCTCGATGGAGCTAGCAACTTTTTTATTCCCAGATTTGTAATCTTAGCTGATTTTAAAAGGACATACTGGACATGCCATTGACTATTTTATGAATATCATCAGAAACAGGCGCTAATCTCCCGCAAACCAAACCTGCACGTCTTTTTCCAACCCCACTCCATGCATGTAATTAAAAAGGGCCTTATTTAAGCCACGACCGATCTTTTCATGATCACAGGGGGTGGGATCAAAAAAGGGCAGATCATTTTTTGCAAAAGTTGAAACAGGCATGGGCAAAAGCTCAATGCCAAATTTCTGAGGTTCTCTCCCAATCGGACTATGGGCAGTCACAGAAAATCGGTGCCAAAATCCAGATTGAATACAGCCCGCTAAAAAAAGCTGCCTCACCACCTCTAAAGCATCAATAGATTCTTGCGTGCTCTGAGTAGGAAAGCCGTACATCAAATAAGCATGGACTAAAATCCCAGACTGAGAAAAATTCGAAGTCACTTTTGCCACCTGCTCTAGACTCACCCCCTTTTTGATCAGAGCAAGGATCCGATCCGAAGCAACTTCGAGCCCCCCACTCACTGCAATACACCCACTTTGGGCCATCAAATCCGTTAACTCCTGGTCAAAAGTTTTCTCAAAACGAATATTGCCCCACCAACTGATCTCTATTTTTTTCTCAATCAATTTTTTTGCAAGCGCTTTCAATAGTGCAGGTGGCATGGCTTCGTCTACAAAATGGAACCCAGTCTCTCCTGTCTCTTTGATTAAAGCTTGAATTCTCCCAACCGTAGTCTCAACATCACTGGGATCGTAGTGACCTATGTAATCGAGCGACAGATCACAAAAAGTACACTTTCGCCAATAACACCCATGGGCGAGCGTGAGTTTATTCCACCTTTGGTCTGACCAAATCCGATGCATCGGATTGAGCATTTCAAATAAAGACAGATAAGAATCTAAAAAAAGCCCATTGTAACTTGGAGTCCCCGTCTCTTTGTGTGAAAAATCTTTTTCACCTCTATGAGATTGAAAAAAAACTTTGCCGCCCTCTCTATAAAAAGTTCTGACTAATTGTGCTGGAGTCCTCAGCCCTCGAAGATACTCTACTAAAGCCAAAAAGGGTTTTTCTCCATCATCGAGACAAATAAAATCCATAAAATCAAAAACCCTGTGATCCGAAAGAGTTCTTAATTCTGTATTGACATACCCCCCGCCCAGAACCGTTTTTATTTGAGGCAAAATTTCTTTTATTTTTTTTGCTATTCGAAATGCCCCATAGACATTTCCTGGAAAAGGAACACTGAGACCCACAAGCTCAGGCTTGAATTTTAAGAGCATTTCTTCGACAAGCTCATCTAGAATTTCGTCAATCAGAGTGGGCTTATCTTCTAAGGATTTTTTGAGTACTCCAAAGTCAGGCTGACTAGCAGCTAGTTTTTCTCCGTAGCGAGAAAGCTCAAATCGAGAGTCAATCCCATGCCTAATCACATCGCTGAGATCGTCTATATAGAGACTTGCCAAATACTTTGCACAATCTTGTATCCCTAATCTACCAAAGGCCCAATCTAAATCCCTGACTTCTTTAAACCTCTCTCCCTCTGGAAGATAACTGCGACTCACAATGCGATAGGCCAAGGAGGAGTTTTTTCCCTGTAAAAAAGAAACGGTGGGAACTACCGTACTTAAATAAATTTCGAAATTTTCTAAAAAACCCTCTACGCTCGGAGGATGGAAGGATGTTTTTTCCAAAAGCTCTTTTATTTTTTGCAATCCGGAGTGTGAAAAAAGCTTCAATGCCAACTCTAAAGACAAATCCACCTGATCAGACTCCACCCCTTGCGAGCGTAAAAAACCCGTGAGGTAAGCAGTGGCTGGATAGGGGGTATTAAGTTGGGTCATGGGTGGAGTAACGAGTAGGACTTTCATCTTGGATGCGCTTTTAACATAGCTGACTTTATCTGTACATTATATTTAAGATTGCTTCTTTACTAGAGGGTGATTAGCTTGATGAAAATGACAGAGTTCAAAAATTTCTTATCAGGAAAACGGTCACGGCTTTCAGAAACATTAGAAGTACTTAAAATTGCAAAAGAATTTATTAATGGATTTAGAAAATTTCATTCTTTAGGGCCAGCCATCACTGTTTTTGGTTCAGCACGGTTTTTAGAGTCCACACACCCTACCTACTACGAAACTGCAAAAAAAGTAGGCGCTCTCATTGCGAAAGAGGGTTTTACTTTGATCACAGGCAGTGGGCCAGGGCTCATGGAAGCTGCCAACCAGGGTGCTAAGGAAAAAGGAGGTTTTTGCGTTGGCTGCAATATTGTGTTGCCTCACGAGCAAAAACCAAACCCCTTTTTAGATCAGTTTGTAACATTTGAGTATTTTTTTGTAAGGAAGGTAATGCTCATCAAATACTCTTGTGCTTTTATAATTTTACCAGGAGGCTTTGGGACATTGGATGAGCTCACCGAAGCCTTAACTCTCATACAAACAGGAAAGTTGCTTAATTTCCCAGTCATTCTTATCGGCAAAGATTATTGGAAAGGTTGGATGGATTGGCTACAAGACACCTTGGTAAAAACAGGAGCGATCACCCAAAGTAATTTAAAATCACTTTACCTCTTAGATGACTTAAACGAAGTAAGGAACATCATTCAAAAGCCGCTTTTAAAATAACCCCACGTATGTCAGACTCTCCCGAAAGGAGAGTCTGATCATGAAACATTTAATCCCCCTTCTATTTTTAACTTTACTCACCGGCTGCCCAAAAAAAATGGGCGTCGATGTCCTTAAACAAGGTACAGGAAGCGAAGCCCAAGCTGGTAAAACAGTTGCCGTGCATTACACCGGCTGGCTGACCGATGGGAAAAAATTTGATTCCTCACTCGACCGAGGAGAGCCCTTTAAGTTTAAACTCGGAGCTGGACAAGTCATCAAAGGCTGGGACCAAGGAGTTGCCGGTATGAAAGTGGGAGAAAAAAGAAAACTCACCATCCCTGCAGAATTGGGCTATGGCGAAAGAGGCGCTGGAGGCGTGATCCCGCCCAACTCTACACTGATCTTTGAGGTCGAGCTTTTAGGGGTGGAATGAAAAAATCCAAGCTCGATTACATCCACGGTTTTTCAGAGCAAGAGCAAGCCCGCCTCTATCGACAAGCTCAGTTTTTTGAAGAAATCGTCTATGAAAAAGTTAATTTTTCAGAACAAAAACGCATTCTCGAAGTGGGCTGTGGCGTGGGAGCACAGACAGAAATTTTGCTCAAAAGATTTCCACACCTTTTTGTGCATGGGGTAGATGCCTCCTGTGTTCAAATCGAAAAAGCAAAAAAGCACCTCTCTTCTTCGATCAAAAACGACAGAGTCGTTTTTGATGTAGGGGATGCACTTAACTTGCCTTATTCCGAAAACGCCTTTGATGGGGCATTTATCTGCTGGTTTTTGGAGCACGTCAGCAAACCGATCGAAATCTTAAAGGAGCTGCGCCGAGTGCTCAAAGCTTCTTCGCCTATTTATTGCACAGAGGTTTTAAATGCGACTTTTTATGTGCACCCCTATAGCCCGGCCACCTTGCAGTATTGGTTTCAGTTCAACGACTACCATTGGTCCTTAGGGGGAGATCCCTTTGTGGGAGCTAAACTCGCCAACTACCTTTTGGCCGCAGGATATCAAAACGTCAGCACCGAAGTTTCTGTGCATCACTACGACAACCGTGCACCCAAAAAACGGGCTCAATTTATCGAAGATTGGATTGGTTTTTTACTGAGTGGCGCTCCGAATCTCCTGAAAGCCAAAAAAGTCACTCCGAAATTAGTCAAAGAAATGAAAGAAGAACTGACACGGCTAAAAGACGATCCCGATGCAGTGTTTTTTAATACTTGGGTACAGGCCAAAGCCTACGCTTGCTAGTTTTTTTTCCTTGCGCATAGAAATAAACCTGAGTTAGGATGAGGTTGTTCTTATTAAGGGGGAACATTACCAATGACGATCAAAAGATTTTTTCCGCTCTGGATTGCAGCCGCACTCTTTTTCTTTTTATTTACAACCTTTGGAAATACAGCTGAGTATAGGCCACTCCGCCGGCCAGCAACCACTGCACCAAAACAAAAACCTGCCGAAAGACGCAGCACTCATACAGAAGCGTCTTCGGTGAGTGATCATAAATTTAATGTGAGAGGTAATTTTGATGTTTTAAATAGTTTTCTTTCATTAGATTTAGATATCGGCCTTTTCCAAGACAATCTCACAGTAGGACCCTCAGTCTCTATTCGCTCTGTAGACGCAGTTGTAACAAAATTTTCCTTTTTGTTGATCGGAGTAAGAGCCAATTATTATCTAAACCACAATCGCTACACGAATGGAATTATCATTGCACCCACAATAGGATTACAAACTTTCTCCATGAGCCCTACTTTAACTACTGTAAAAAGTACGTCAGGTCTTTTTGCAAAAGTGATGGGTATTTACCAATATTGGGTCACAGGTCAGGGTGTAGATGGCCTCAACCTCAATGGTGGGTTGGGATTTGCACTTTTCTCTGGAGCGACTATAACTATACCTTCACTCGCACCAGGCATTCTTCCAGATACTAACACTACTTTTGGGCCCAATGGTTTCTCTCCAGTGCTCGAAATTGGTATTGGCTACAGCTTTTAACCCAGGTACTTCCTTAAAAAAAACCGTAAGCTTTTCAGTGAGATCTCAAGCTTGAGATCTGGAAATACACCCAGATCACGCAAATAGCCCACTAAACAAAATCACCTTTTTTAATTTTTTCGACAATGATTTTCTCAGGCATGGTTGGATCCCGGGGAGCCACCGTAAAATAGGCTTGCTGTTCGCAGCGGCGTTTGTTTTTAAGGAGCCATCTTAAAATTTCGGCCAGTCCCTTATTGCGCTTATCATGAAAAAAAGGATCATTGGTAAGTGCATCTTGAGCTTTTTTAAGTGACCTCACCTCTTGCGCGTCGTTTTCCTTGACGGGATAGTCATTGAGGTCATATTTCTTAATATCCTCAGGTAAAACACCCAAAAACCGAACCTCGGGCGCTGAAAAATCAGAATTTCGAATCAGCGAAGCAGCAGAGCCAGCCTTGAGAGTCCTAAAAATATTTTGCACAGTATACGCGTCGAGATCTCCAAAAAAATAAAGAGGGACTTTGAGTTGATCTTGGATGAGCTTACACCATCCTCGAACAGCATTGGAGGGCACTCCCTGTGCTCCCAGTAAAATTGCATTGTGACGTTTTGTAAATCCATTGGCCACTAAAGTATTGGCTGTGCCCTCAGATTCTACAATGAGGCCAAAATCAATTTTCTTTCGTGCACTCAATTTTAAATTTTGCGGACGATTTTTAGGTTGAAAAGGCGAAGTTCCAAGCTTTGAGAGTTCTATGACGGCTTTATCCCCATCTGGCAAAGTCTCTGTTACAACCAAATGCTGAGAATAAGTTTGCCCACCCCGATCATTGGCGTAGCAATTTAACTCTTCTCGGTAACACTCCAAAAGCTCACCAATAAAATCAATGATCTCGTCAGACTCATCTTGATCTGCAAAATCAAGAGGCTTAAGTGCTGGATCGTGTTTGATTTCACCTTTGCTAATATAATAAAGCTCTCTTTTTGTGTTCACAGCTCCTGTCTCTAAATTTCGGAGTAAAATTTCTAACATAAAAATAGTTCGAGACATTTTCTTAACTGAGCTGACATTGAGCTCAGTGGCTACTTTTTTAGGCCCAGGAGTCAAATATCCCACCTTGGCATTGTAGCGTGAATTGTCCAATGTACATTTTGTGGCATAGAGCACAGGCCTTTTGGCATGCTCTAAATCCTGCAACAACTTGCTGCAGAGCTCTTTGCTTAATTTTGGAATGGTTTGATCTGTAGATGCCATAAAAAATCCTACTTCTCCTCTTTTGATGCTTCGGTCTTATCTGGCGCTTCTTTTTTTGGAGATGATTTCTTTTTGGAAAGAGGCAACTCCAGCTGTTGTTCTGATTTCTGGTGTTCTTCTAAAATATCATGTGCTTCTTTTAATTCTTTTTCTGTGGCTCTGGCGTCCCTCCCCAGGAGTTTTGTCAGTCCCTCTTGAGCTCGTTTTTTACGGCTCTCTGGAGCTTGTGTAATTCTACAAAGGCCATCAATTAAAATAGGACAAAACTGTTCGATATGACGCATTTTTTCTTCTAATTCACTTTCCTTATCTTCTTTTCGTATGTGTTTAGAGAGCCTCTGACCAGCCTGAATGAGAGCCCGCCTAATTTCTTCTACGAGTTCGTCTGAGGCATCCACCGTTTCTTTAGACGCATTTTTAAATTTAATGAAAGGAGAAACTACACTCACTGCAATAATATAAGGCCCTTGTGGGAGGCCATCCTTTGGCTGAACAATCCCATAAGTCCTCCAATTGACCGATTGAATGGACTGTACAATAGCACAGGCTGATTTATCAAACTGAAGCGGAACTCGATTGGCAAATCTCAGCACCTGCACCGAACTCTCAGGCTCCCCCGCTCTTTCTTTGAGTCTCGAAATTGCAACTTCGACCTGAACGGGCTTAAAATCACAGATGGCTGGTTTTCTCGTCACCACAGAAAAAAAATCTACATCTCCTAAACGCCCAATGCTTTTGGCTAGAGTTGCTTCGCCAATGGATAAGACAGATTTCGTAGAAGGAGCCATGAGCTTTAGGTTCTGAAGCGCAGTAAAAATCTGTTTAAACTCTGTCTCACTCATAGAATCTACAGATTTTTCTAAGAGCGCCTTTTTAATTCCAAGTGGGATAAGCTCTTTTAGAACACCCTCATGAACTCTAGAAAATCCTTTTTTGAGCCATGAGCGAAGCGTGATTCTCCCAAAAAGATGCGAGTGGGCAATAAATTCTCCCAACTTCATCGTATGGGGATGAGGGTCTGTAGCTTCAGGAATTTTTGGAACCTCAACGCTTACTCTTTCTATCGTTTGTATTTCGGTATCAGGGAGTTTATAGGTTAGCTTGAGATGAGGATTGACGAGCGAAGTCCCTGACAAATAATTAATGAGGCCAGCCTCTCCATTGAGTTGGATCCTGCCGTCAATCAAAAACTCGACAGAAGTCCCATGAGGACGATCCCAATCAAGTGAGTCTTTATCTTTAAAAACCCCTTTATTGTGCTTGATGTCTACTTCTACAATCCCCGAAATCGCTTTTCTCATTTTAGATGTTTTAGTAATAATACGAGCGCCCACAGCACAGGTGAGTTGTGCCCAAGTGGTGGCTGCCGAGATGCCAATGCCCTGCTGTCCTCTCGAACAACGACCTCTGCCAAACTTTGAGGAAGCCAGATACTCCCCAAAAACTTTTGGAACATCCTCACTCTCAATTCCTGGACCATTGTCTTGCACTGCAACTCGAATTTGATCGGAGTTTTTAAGAGACCCTGCCCCAACTTTTTCTACTATAATATTTACCTCTGGCAAAATCCCAGCTTCTTCGCAGGCATCTAGAGAATTATCAACCGCTTCCTTGAGCGTGGTGAGCACAGCCTTCACATGCGAAGAAAACCCCACCTGCTGCAAGTTTTTCGAAAAATATTCCGCTGTGCTGCTTGTTGTTATTTTTTCTTTGGATGCCATTTACTTATATTCTTAAATGAAGACTTTACAATAGGCTAGCGCTAACTTATTTTTTGTAAAATAAGTGCGACTTGGGTTGCCACAAGTTCCAGAGATTTTTGAAATTGTGCAAATTGAACTTCGAGCGAGCTCACTCTTTGATCCGTCGAACCCATTTGCTGTCTCAAGGAGCCCACTTCCTCCCGCAACCATCCAAATTCCTGTCTCAGAGTTTTGAACTCGGACTTCATTTCAGAACGCAGTAAAAGCACGACTCCCTTTGTGGCAGGTTCATTGGGATGCGAAGTGAGTAAATCATCTAAAAAATCAGTTTGCATATCGAAATCCTTTCTATCAGACGACTTTTCTTAAAGCAAGAACTAGGCCAAATAACACCCCATGCCTTGATCTTTCTTAAATCCTTCTAGAGAATAACTGAACTGGAGGGATGGGAGATGAAATTCAAAGTCAGTTTTTTGGGGATATTGGTTGTCTTTTTATTTTCACAGTTTTCTTTGGGCACCGAATTTAAAAAAATAATGGACTTAGCTCCTGGCAACTGGGGAAATCTCTATTATTACCAAAACACTCTCTATGTTTCCGAAATGACTCAAGACCTCATCTATGCTTTAAGACGAAATAAACTTTCTACCATTCCAATGCCACAAGGGTACCGCTCAGCGCCTGATCAAATGATAGGATTTGAAAATAATCTCTTTGTTTCAACGACCGGCGGAATGTTTCTAACGCTTGTAGATACAAATGGATTTTATGTTAAAAAAGAATGGAGCGTCAGGCCTGAACTCATTGGTCCGGGTGCACTTGCAATCGAAAATCAAATGCTCTATGTCGCAGATACAGGTACGAGACAAATATTGCCAATCAAACTCTCAACTCTTAAAAAAATAAAGCCGTTATTTTCTGGGCCTGGTCCACTTTCGATGGCTGTATCGAAAGGGAAAATTTTCGTCATCTCATCCGAAAACATTTTTTATCCTGAGTTGAGAATCATTCGAGTTTTTGAGTCTACAACGGGCCAAACGCTCTTACAATATGACCCAAAGCAACAGGGCGAAAAGGGAGTTTATACAGCGATCCATAAATCATCAGATGGAACAGTTTATGTGATTTCGGTGGAGGATCAGTTGCTACTTGCCTTTAACCCGGACACTCTCGTAATAAAAAAAATCAAACTCCGCACACACAATCCAGTGTCAGTCGCTTCTATTGGAAACCAGATTATTATTCTAGATGGGGGCCCAAGGCGAAACGAAACGTATGATCCAAATGGCGGGATCAATCTCACATACAAACCTGTACTAGAAATTTTATCCGAAGAACCAAAACAGATAGATCTCTTTGAACTCTCCAATCATCAAATCGTACTACCGAGTCTTTTAGAAACGGACGGCTTAAACAGGATTTTTATCCGTTCCGAAAACTTTTCAAACTCATCGAAAGCTTTGCTCTCAGAAATTATTTTATAGGGTTGGCCCAGTTCTTGCTTTAAGTAAAGTCATCTGATAGAAAGGATCCCGTTATGCAAACTGATTTTTTAGATGATTTACTCACCTCTAACCCGAACGAAGGTGCAACCAAGGGATTGGTGCTTCTTTTAAGAACTGAGATGAAGTCCGAATTCAAGGCCCTGAGAGCAGACTTTCAGGCTCTGGGGTCCGAATTTCAGACTCTAAAGGCTCAAGTCACAAGAGTCGAAAAATCTTTGGACTTAGTCGCTACCCAAGTCGCACTCATTTTGCAAAAATTAAGCTAGGCAAAAATTGAGCTAGGCAAAAACTAAGTCAGTCTTGCTCAGGAGCAAACAAGATCTGCATGAGTGAGACAAAAATACCAGCAATGATGGGTCCTAAAAAAATTCCAGAAAAGCCTAAAACTTCGAACCCCCCAAAAGCTGCAATAAAACCCAGAAGCGGGTGCAACCCACCCGCACCCTTTAGAACCATGGGCCTTATAAAATTGTCTAAAATACTCACCACAAGTGCCATGACCACTAAAAAAATTCCAGCTGTTTTATTGCCAATTAAAATTTGATAAAAAGCCAACCCAAAAGTCACAGGCACTGAACCAATGAGTGGAACAAAAGAAAAGAGAAATACTAAAAAGCCAATGAGTGCAAAAGAAGAAACCTTTGCGCCCAAACAAGACAGAGAAAAAACAAGGGATTGCACAAACCCCGATAAAACTGCCGCCAAAATAACAGAACGACACATTTGACCCACAGACTCAAGAAAAATTTCAGTCTGTTTAGGATTAAAAAAAGAATTCCGGCGGATGAGGAGGATCAGCTTTCTGCCATCGAGCAGAAAAAAATAAATACTGAGTACAGTCACAGCCAATGCCATCCCAAATGCTGGTAAATGAGCCAAAAAGTTTCCGAGCCCATCTGCAAGCCTAAGCCCCATCGTCATTGCTGTTTTTTTTGCGATCGACAAAAGCTCTTTAGACTGAAGTGGCACAAAACTTGTGATTTTATCAATGACGTCTTTGACCCCCTCAGAACTCATAAAATTCTCAATGAACTGACTGTAGCCAAACTCTTGCAAGCCTGACTGCACAGCCCAAAGGATTAGAAAAACAAAAGGGAGAAGACAAAGAAGGGTCAACGCAAGTGTGATGAGTCCTGAGCCTAAAAAAGGAGGCAGCTTTCTTTTTTCTAAGAACTCCAAAAGAGGGAAAAAAAGGATCGCTAAAAGCGCTCCCATCGAAACAGGAATAAGCAGCGGCTTTGTTAAACAAAAAAAGAGAAGTAAAACCAGGAAAATAAAAAGATTTTTACCTGATGGCCTCAAAGTGTTCCTTTTCGAATGCTTCTTTGGATCCCTCTTCGTAAGTGCCAAAGACAAAATCCCAAAGTGGCGAACTCACACCCCACCTAGAATGAGAGTGGGCATAGTGATGGATCATGTGGTTTTGCTTCAAATACTGGCCGACCTTAGTTCGAGGCTTAAAATGGTGGATGGAATAATGGGTATAATCATAGCAAAGATAACCGATAAGGAAAAAAGCGAAAAAAGGCTCCACCCAGACGGGTCCTAAAAAAAGACGAAATAAAAAATAAAAAAAGACCGCTAAAACAATCGCCGCAAAAGGAGGCATCACCAACCGAGTAGGATCTACTGGGTCATCATGATGGAGTCCATGAATAATAAATTGAAATCGCTTTTGGAGATGATTTTTAGGTTTGAGATGAAAAATAAACCGGTGCAACGTGTACTCTGCAAGTGTCCAAAAAAGAAACCCGCTCAACCCCAAAGACCCGATGCTCCACAAGCTTAAACCCGAAACCTGTTGCGAGTGCCATAAAAACCACCCCACCACGGGGGTCCAAATAATTAAGGGTGTCAGTGGATGCACGTGTGTAAATATTTCTAAAAAACCACTTTTGAATATCCGGATGCTCTCCCTCTTTTTTTCCATCGCTTCACACTTTACATTGAGGTAGTGTCCTAAGCAAGAGGGGTTATGAATTATTTGGCCATATTGTTTTCCTGTATTTTTTTAGGCCTTGTTTTCTTTGTGTTTAACTTCCTAAAATCTCAGATCCGACTCTTACAGTCAGAACTCAAAGACGCGCTCTCATTTAGACTCGAGGCGTCATTAAGTCAAAATCGTTTAGAGTTGCAAGACGGGCTCTCTAAAACAACTCAAGCCCTAGAAGTCAAATTTCAGTCCCTAGAAAACCAAGTCGGATTAAGACTAGAAAATATTGGGAGAAAAGTAGAAACTAAATTAGACGAAAACTTAAAAGAAGGTTATCGGCATTTCGAAAAAGTCCAGTTTCATCTCAAGGAAGCCGAGCTCAAACTAGCCTCACTCAACGTAGTGGGACAATCCATTTCTGAGCTCAATAATTTACTCAAACTCCCACACCTCCGAGGTGGGTTTGGGGAGGCTTTTTTAGAAAAATTGCTCAGTGATTTTCTGCCTGCCTCGGGTTTTGAACTTCAATATACCATTGATCCAAATTCGACCGAAAGGGTAGACGCGATTGTAAAACTAGCCACCCAAGTTCTCCCGATCGATAGCAAATTTCCAAGGGATCAAGTTTTGCCCCTTTTCGAAACCCAAGACCCGCATTCTTTAGAAGTGGCGAGAAAGGCTTTGGCAGAATTTATTAAAGTTCAAAGTAGGTCCATTGCTAAAAAATACATCCGCCCAGAACTCGGGACAACCGACATGGCACTGCTTTTCTTGCCAAGCGAAACGCTTTATTTCGAAGTCATTCGGGATGGAAAACTGTTCGAAGAAATGTGCAAACTCAAGGTCTACCCAGTCTCACCCAATACCTTGGTCATGGGATTAAAATCTGTCTCCATGGCACAGGAGTATTACAATATGTCTAAGGGTGTAGAAAAAACCATCGAGGACCTCAAAAAAGCCAGAAGGCATTTTGACCACTTTGACAAACGATTTGACGAAATTGGAAAAGGTTTAAGAAAAGCACAAGAGGCATTTGATACAGCTCACATCCACTTAGGACATTACGAAACCAGTATTTTTCGGCTTACAGGGACTGACGAACCATTGCCACCGGCAGCTCAGTTGGAACACCCCGAAGGCAACGCTTAGCCATACAGAGTTTACTTTAGTAAAAAAAAGGCGTACTATTTTTTACATGTATGACAGATCAACTCTTTCGTGCCTTTCTACCCGTCGCAGCACAAATGAACACTGAAATTTTAAACTATAATAAAATCGCATTTGATGTTGGGATCAGTCCAGTGACTGTTCAACGCTACTTCAACCTCTTAGTAGATACTCACTTGGGATTTTTTCTAGAACCGTACCATCACTCCATTCGAAAAAGACAAAGACAGAACCCAAAATTTTATTTTTTTGATTGTGGCGTTCCTCGGTCATTGCAGAAAAGACTCAATCTCAATATACAAGAAGGAACTTATGAGTTTAGCAAAGCCTTCGAACAATTTCTAATCCTCGAGATGATGCGACTCAATGATTATCAACGAAAAGACTATTCGTTTTATTACCTACGCACAAAAGATGATGCAGAAATCGATCTCATTATTGAACGTCCAGGCATGCCCACAGCTTTGATTGAAATTAAATCTAGAGCCTCTATCAGCGAAAGAGAGACCCGTACGTTAAATCGATTCATAAAAGACTTTAAAAATCCAGACGTTTACCTTTTGTCTCTTGACCCCGTTGAGCGTAAATACGAAAATGTTTGGGCCCTTCCCTGGAGAAAAGGGATCGAAGCATTAGGCCTTGGCTAATTCCACTGCACAGGAACTTGGGTGATTTTTTCTTCAGAGCGCTGGATTTTTACAAATCCATTTTGTCTCCCAAACTGAAAGACATCTCGTGTGATTTTTACATCCTGAATGCAGTATTCTATAATTTTCTGAACAAGACCTGCTTTCCACCACTCCACAGCTTGGATCCCGTCGGCCGATTTCCCGACTCCCAGAGTTCCTCGTGCTACGGCTTCTAATTTTAGATAGCGCTGTCGGGTTAAATTTTCCAAGTCAAACATCAGGTCAAAGCAATCTATCTTTTTGATTTCTAAACCGTAGGGCACAAGCACAGGAAGATCAAAACCTCTGATATTGTAGCCCACTACGAGGCGTTCTTCGCAGAGGTCAATTAACTTTTTGAGGTCTTTTTCTAAGAATGAACTAAACTCGTCTTTTTTACTGTCATAGACACAGGCCACCGAGACCCCGAGCTTATCAACGTGCTCCCAGCCTCCCACTTCTTGCACTAACTTCTGAGTTTCAATATCTAACACTATGAAATGCTTATGTTTTAAAAAAAGACTAGAGGGTACAACATCCTCAGAAAAAGGCACACAATAGGAGTGTTTCCAGAAACTTGCATTGAGTCTAATCCGCATTGCATCCATTTTTCTAATCTATTTATCCTTGGCAATCCAGGAGTATTTTATGCAGTTTAGTAAATTTTTTGTGACTGTTCAGCCTCATTCTTCAGGCTCGGTGTAAAAACGGAGTCCCCTGACCACTTTCGGGTGGCGCCCGGGGTGGACTTATAAAAAAAATATTTTCAGGCCTTACAAGTGCATGGTGGAGAGGCGCACTCTAAAACACGCAAAAGAAAAGAAGCACGCCCGTTTGACCCCGCTAAACAACTGCACATTACGATGCGATCGAGTGGAGCAGTGGGAAAGGGATCCATGCTTCATCCCCCGCGTTCTAACGTCACGGCATTACACTGAGAGAGTTTGTATGCGTCGGGAATCACTTGCATTTTTTGATTCAAACAAAATCAAGGCGCTTTTTACGCGAAGTCGCAGGCCTGATCGCAAGACTCATGACAGGAGCAAAGAAGGGGCAGCCCGCTCTAAAACGCTTTTGGGATTATCTCTCTTGGTCTCGAATTGTGGAGTGGGGGAAAGATCTAGCCGGGATCAAAAGATATTT
>CAZBEI010000043.1:0-18943 GCA_964490895.1 uncultured Bdellovibrio sp.
GCTGTAGAATCTTTCGATTACATTGCCACGGTTAATGGAGCCCACCAAGTTAGCTCCCGTACACGCTGCTGCAGTAAATACACTAGGACTTAGACACATCCCACTCACTTGAGAAAGAGTGGATGATCCAATAAATTCTGTGCAAGAGGTCTTTGTCGTTGAGCCGGTTTGAGTCATGATGACCATCTCGCGTTTACAGCTCCCCACAACGGTAACTCCAGAACAAGAAACAGAGGTGGCGCCAGAAGCTGCTGCTGGTGGAATTTGACCACTTCCAGAAACAGGGGTAAAGTTTGCGGGTGCAAATGCTGGGGGAGCTTCGTTCAAAGAGGGCGGCTTTATGGTACCCGTATCCACTGCATTTTTTACAGACCAATCTGTCATCCCGGTTGTAATTCCGCTCCATTGAGGTTTAAATTCACCTTTTCCTGTAATGGTAGTCCCATTACTTCCTGTAAAACTCCCACCACTTTTCTGGAAGTCATTTGAGAAAGCTTTGATGACCTCCTGAGAATTAAATCCATTTTTTTTCCCATATTCAGACAACCCAGCCATAAAAAGTGCGTATTGATCCGCATAGGTACCTTTTCCTGATTTCGAATTAGCACTCAGCTTATCTGGGTGAGTTGGCTTTATGCCAACGATATCCGGAAGTCCAGCTGCTTGTGCAATTGCGTAGTTTGCATTTTTTGCCAACTCTTTGAGATCTGTTTTAGACCCAGTTTTAATATCATTAAAAAATTTTTCAGCCGCCATATGTGTGGCTCCTGTAACTGCAGCAATAAGTTGCCCTGGATTTGCGGAATCCACCATATCCTTAGGGCTAGGCATAACAACTTTCATAGGGTCAGACATTGAAAGCGTCGTACCACTCCCCTCCTCCGTGTAGGTTCCACCATTTGCAATGATTGTATAGGGAGTGTCCACAACAGACATGTCATCTATCACAGCTATTGTGTAATTTCCACTTGAGTCTGATGTTGCTGTGGCAACTTTATCTCCTGTCGTTCCATCCGTCTTGACCTTATAGAGATCCACTGTCGCACCAACCACAGGCGCTAAGCTCACCGTACCAGTAATGGTCGTTGCAGCACTGGCCGCAGACGTGCTCGCGCTTTTTTTCCCACAATGAACCAGTGTCATCGAAGACAAAGCTACGATCAAAAACAGATAAAATTTATTGCTTCTCATACCCTTTTCTCCTTAAAAAGGCGGTTTTTAGTGATTTGATTATAAAGAGGTTTTTCATGAGATCACAAAAAACCATTCACATACGTCCGCCAAAGTAAACTCTAACGCAATGCGATATGCCAGTCTAGTTGTGTCTCGGATGATCCAGTGTCGGTGGGGATGTTTTTGAAATCATAGGGCTTTGTTTAAAAATAGATCTAAGAAATCTTTCCAATGATAGGCCATTACATGCGAAAAGGATTTCTGTGTCTTGTCTAATGAGACTACAAAAGCGCTGGTATTTTTCTGATCTGCTGTAATCTTAAGCAGGGCCGAGACATCTTCTTTTCTAATGCTTGAAGTAGATTTTATTTCTATAAAGAGCGTGTTTTTTCCTGGCCTAGTCATGATCAGATCAACTTCTAAACCGTCTTTAGTCCGGAGGTAAAAAAGTTCTTCGTCTTTTTTTCTGTATTTACAAAGTTTATAAAACTCTAAAACAATAAAATGTTCAAACGCATGGCCATATTCATACGTTCCCGCTTGGGGCGGAATTTCGAGGGTTTTTTCTAAAGCTTTTTTGACTCCACAGTCAAATAAGTAAAATTTAGGGGCCTGCCGCTGCTGCTTTCGAAGCGATCGTTCGTAGGCGGGCAACTGGAATCCCACTAAGGTATCCTCTAAAATTTCGAAGTAATTTCTAACAGCCGAGTGATCTACAAAAATATCTCTCCCAATTTTTGAATAACTAATAGGCTGCCCATTCATTTGTGCAGCAACCTCAAGGAATCTCCTAAAAGCAGGTAGATTTCTCACAATTTGTTCCATTTGTATTTCTTCTCTCAAGTAGGTATCAGCATAGGCTTGTAAAAATAGTTTTTTACTCACGTCATCTTGGAACTCTAAAATTTTGGGGAGACTGCCAAATTGAAGGGTCTGATTTAAAAAAAAATCATTTTTTAATTCGATCGAAGTAAAAGGAAAGAGATGATAGACAAACGCCCGACCTGCAAGTAGATTTGCAGATCCTCGCTTGAGTTTGCGAGCAGAAGATCCAGAAAGTGCAAAAAGTATTTTTTTATCTTCGATGAGCTTATGCACACTGTCCAAAAGGCGTGGAACTTTTTGAATTTCGTCTATAACAACCCACGAACCTGGCTTTAAAAACTGCGTTCGCTCTAAAAGCTCCTCCGGATGTGCTTGAAATAAATCTTCTTCTCTTGCATTTAAAAGATCAATCCAGACCTCAGGTTTTGGAGCTGATGAAAAAAAGTCTTTTAAAAAGGTAGATTTACCAGATCCACGTGGGCCGAATAACAAAAAACTATAATGTTTTGAGGGGGTTAGAATCCTCGGTATCATGTTCCCATTTTACCCGATAAACGGGGAACATACAACCGGTAATAATTTAGGGCTAACTCCCCTTTCGAGACCGAGCAACGAATCCTGTTTTATTCATGATAATTAAAGTTATCGAGAATAAATTTTAACTTTACAACCCCAACCTGGCAAAATAGAGTCCCGCAAAAAGATCTATCAAACACTTAAGGAGACCCCATGAAATTTTTTAGTTTTATCACGACGGTAGTCACTGGCCTTACTTTAGCTGTTGGGTGTTCGTCAAAGTCCGGTTCACTTGATCCCAATGCCAATCCCAATGGAGAGCACAGCAAAAAAGTTGGGGAGGGAGAAACCGCTTACGAAATCCCTCTGATTGATCTTAATGCCATCAATGCCAGCGACTGTAATGATCCATGGACAGAAAAAAAGAATCTTGAACAATCCATCCGCTTTGCAAAAGCCGCGTGCGTGAAAAAAATAGTCCAGGATCATAAGATAGATCTCAACTCGCCCACGGTTGACGTGTTTGGGCATATTGGCGAGCTCCCTCTTGTGTTGGCCCTTTCAGGTAACTCCGTATTTTTTGGTAAAGACAATCCCGCATTGGTCCCTGCCCTACTCATCTCTTTGGGTGCAGACCCCAATGCAAAAACAGGGAGTGGACAGACCATGCTTGATTTAGCCCTAAATCTTGATAATGGAAAATATAGAAGTGTCGCTCATTACATGATTGAACTGCAGGCCATAAATGTCGACCAAGCGAGCCGATCAGGAACCCCACTCGAAAGAGGGATTGAGCTTAAGGAAAAGCCTCTCATCAGCCATTTGATCCACCGAGGTGCAAAGGTCAATTTAAGTACCCATGGTGTTTCTCCACTCTACCTAGCCATCGAACAAGGCCTTGAGGTTTCTTCAATTCAATTGGTAGATGCTGGAGCTGATCTTTCTGTGATTAATAGCGGCAAAGAAACACCTCTGCATCGTGCGATTTTGCGCGGAATGATTTTAGCTGCAAAGAAAATGATTGCCGGAAAAGCTCCCCTTGATTTTCAAGATTCGAATGGAGCCACCCCGCTTCATATCGCCGTGAGGTCAGACAAAGCCGATTTTGTTGTAGCCCTTATTCAAGGTGGTGCCGGGCTTGAGTTTAAAGATGCTTCCGGAAAAACTCCACTTTTTGTTGCAGTAGAGTCAAGCCAGAGTCCGGCAGTCGAAAGTTTATTAAATGCAAATGCTTCTGCCTCTACTGTTGATGTTTTAGGGCGTGGCTTAGTTCAGGTCGCCAGACAGTCTGAGCTTGCACTCAGGCTGCTAAAGGCTAACGCACCTGCTGATCAAAAAAGCCAAGCAGGCGACACTCCCCTTTCCGTTCATACTGTTTTGAACAATCTAGAGGTGATTAAAGCGCTCGTGGGGCGCGGAGCGGATATCAGATGGAAAGATCAAAGTGCGAGAACGCTTTTACATTTAGCTTCGAATGCCAATGCACTACAGGTGGCTGAGTATCTTATCAACCTCGGACTCTCAAGCGAAGATGAGGACAACAGGGGCAGTACCGCTCTTTTTGAAATCAGTTCAGTCGAAATGCTTTCCATGCTCATGAATGCCAAAGCAAATATCAATCACTTAAACAAAGACAAGAACCCCGCAGTGCTTCAATATGTTAACGCCATGAACTTGGCACTTGTGACCGCTTTTTTTGATCGTAAAGCAGATATGGATTGGGGACATGACTCCGGAACCAGTTATCTCATCGAGCTCTTTAAGTCAGCCACTCCATTTTCGAATGCTCAAATAAATTCATTACTCATAAAAATGGCTCATTTCCTACTACAACGTGGGGTTGACTCTGCCAGAAAAACCAAAAGTGGACATGCTGCTATTCATTATTTATATTTCAATCCTTTTATTGTTCAGAGTTCTGTCCTCGTCGATCTGTGTAAGGTCTTCCGCGACGATGGAGTCAATGTTTTGCAGGTGACCGCTGATGGCAAAACGTTGAAAACCCTGCTTTCAGATGAACTGGACGAACAGACAAAAGAGTATAAGGCGCTTATGGCGATAGCTACCGCACAAAACAATCAAAAGAAAATAGAAGAACTCAAAAATAAATATGACCCTGTGCTGGCGAGGCTTAAAACAGCTATTGTGTTGCTTTAAAAGATTGTTTTTACCTGTTTTCAAGCAATTGCTGAGCGCACAGGGAATCTATGAATCTTCCAGAGGAGTTGTTGGAAAAAGCTTCTTAAAGGACTTTTAAATCCAACTCCGAAACCACATGAGTTTATAGAAATACCAAGTGGGTATTTTGAGTGCTGCTAGGATAGGGTAAAAAAAAGCAAAAAGTCCAAAGGCTAATACAAGATAAGCAACAAGTCCTCTTTGTGCCCATTTTTTATTTAATTCCTTGAGTTCATTGTACAGAAAAACAAGCGCCAGACTCAAAACCATCCCCGCTGGATAGTAGTAATAATAGAACATGAGTTTTCTTGGAATGATTGCCCAAGAAAAGTAAAAAAGAGCATAAAACAGGGTGATGATAAAAGCTTCACGAGAGCGTTTTTCTACAACATCCCAAAAGCAGCTCATGAGTGCCCAGAGTCCGGACCACAAGATGAGGGGGTTGCCTAAAAAAACCACTCCCCTGGCCAATTCGTTGTGGGTCCCTTCGTTTTCAAACGCATACCAAATAGGCCGAGTCATCCACGGCCAACTGGTCCACTTGCTCATGTAAGGATGGGCACTGGTAACATGCAATTGCCCATCCCACATATTCCACTGTACTTGGAATAAAATATCCCAAAGGGTATAAGGTGGGGTGCGGTGAATGAAAAAAAAAGGAATAAAGGTAAGGTAATAGAAAAAAAGTGGAACAATCAAAAAACAAAAAATAAAATCTGTGATTTTTAAATTCTTCCAAAGTGAAGAAGCGCCCGGGCGTTTAAACTTATTTTTCAAGAACACAAATCCAACAATCCCAACACACCCTCCCCAAGCCACTAGAGCACTCCATTTGCAAGCTGTTGCCAATCCCATGAGGATTCCACTCGCAATAAAAAGTTGGATTATTTTTTTTCTTTTTAAAGTGGGATCCCAAGCCATAGTAAAGAATGTCAACCCATAGACTAAAAATCCCACCATAAAAGTATCGAGCATTGCAACACGAGCTTGAACGTAGAGGAGTTGATTTAAAAAAGTAAGAAGAGCCACTAAGAGTGCTGATTTTTCATCTTTAAAAAGAGCTAGGCCCCACAAAAACATTCCCACAAGGGTGAGTGAGCCAAAGAGAGTGCTCATCAAACGCCAACCAAAGGGGCGATCTCCGCCTATTGCAATACTGGTTGCAATCAACAGCTTTGCCAGTGGAGGGTGCTCAAAGTTTTTATTTTCCTGGAGTGCTAGAAACTGTTTTGCCGAAGGAACGTAGTGAAATTCGTCGTAACTAAATCCTTTTGGAAACTGAATGTTGATCAAGAAAAAAATCTGACTTAAGCCACAAATGACAAGACAAAGTTTGATTGTTCGTTTAGAAAAAAAAACTTTTAACCCCCCCATTGAGAATGATTTAATGATACAGGTAAGGAGATGTCAAAAATAAAATCTAAAAATTCTCTTCCACGTCTCATCGGCGTCATCCACCTGCCTCCTTTGGCAGGTTCACCACGAGGATTTGGAGCACATCCCACAGAGCTTTTAGGAAATGCGGCCAATCGAGCCATTGCAGAGGCTGTTTTTTTAGAAAAGATGGGTTTTGATGGAGTGATTGTAGAAAACTTTGGGGACATGCCACTTTATAAAAACAATGTACCACCAGAGACTATCGCAAGCATGGCTGTCATTGCCACAGCTGTGAGAGAATCTATTAAAATTTCTGTCGGACTGAATGTTTTACGAAATGACGCGCGTGCGGCTCTGGCTATTGCTGCTGTGACTGGGTGTGATTTTATGAGAGTGAATGTTCTCAGTGGAGTTGTCGCAACAGATCAAGGGCTGATCGAAGGGTGTGCAGTGGAGCTTATGAGAGAGAAAATTCGCTTGGGTTCCGCAATTGCGGTTTTGGCCGATGCCCATGTAAAGCATGGCCAGACCTTGTCCAGTAAAAGTTTAACTTCCGCTATCGAAGACCTAAGGCTTCGATCCTTGGCTGACGGAGTGATCATCACGGGTGACAAAACAGGAGCACTTGCACCCCTTGAGGACTTAAAAGAAGCTTATGCGGCCTGTAAAACTTTAGGAACCCCTCTTTGGGTGGGTAGTGGAGTGAATTCAAAAAATATTTCTGAAATAAAAACCATGACTGACGGCGTCATTGTTGGGTCTTCGCTCAGGCAAAAAGGTATAGCGGGATTGCCCTTAGATCCTAAAAGAGTAAAAGAATTCGTTTTGCACTATCGTAAAATATTTAAGAAGAAATGAAATTTAAAAAACTCATTATTAGACGATTGAGACGATTGAGTGGAAAAAATAGTTTCGCTCTAAAAAGAAAATTTATCTTAAAAAAATATCATGGTAAAATTTTAAGACCCCTGCCTAAAGATAGAAAAAAAGAAAAAAAAGACGTCAACCTCCTTCCTGCTAAAGAAGTCCAGCTGATAACATTCGAACCTCCGGTTCAAGCGATTAAAGCCCAAGATGAAATACCCTCTTTTTTAATGACCCCAGAACTCCTCAAACCCAATCAGCAGCTCAAAGATTGCATCGAAGCTTTTTTGCTCAATCAAAACTCTCCTCATACACAGCGGGCTTATGGTAAAGATCTAAAAAAGTGGATCAAATACTTGCATTCCAGGCATTATCAATTTGGTCCAGAGAAAATCAATCGCCTCTTGATTGTTTCATACAAGGACATGCTTTTGGGTGAGGAAATGCAGCATACCAGTATTGATCGACACCTCTCAACCCTGCGCGGTTTTTTTAAATGGTGTGTAGACGAAGGAGTGATCGAAAAAAATCCAGCACTCGGGGTTAGATTCTTGAATCCAAAAAGACTCTCGAAAACCAACGCTTTTACAGACGAAGAAGTCCGAAAACTGCTAAAAATTCCAGACTTGCACACCCGAGTTGGGTCTTTGCATTATGCCATCCTCATGGTTTTATTCTATTGTGGACTCAGGCGCTCTGAGCTCTGCGAGTTAAAAACATCTAACCTAGGAGAAGAAAGAAATCACAAAATTCTACGTCTGAGGGGCAAAGGCGACAAAGAAAGAGTGGTCGTAGTGATCCCCCCTGTTTGGAACGCCATTGTGCATTATTTAAAAATGCTCAGAAAAGAGCTCTCACAAGATCAGGTTTTGTTTACCCCTCTAAAAAACAATCGCACCCATAAACTCGAAAAACCACTAGATCCCTCAGCGATTTATTACATTGTCACAAAGTATGCAAAATTTTCAGGTGTGAGTAAAAAAGTTTCACCACACTCCTGCCGAGCGACTGCCATTTCTAATGCGAGAGATCACAATGTTCCTGATCGAGCGATCCAGGAATTTGCTGGCTGGTCCTCTCCTGATATGATCACTCACTACGACAAACGAAAAACATCAGTCGAAAACTCTGCAGCTCACTCTATTTCTTATGGAGTGGAAAAACAGGAACAAAGCTATAAGAATGAGATAACATCAATCAAATAAACAACTCATGAGCTTAATTTTTGGCATGAGGCCTTTGCTCCAAAAGTGGCTCAAAAACTCGAAAAGCATAGTTTGATTTCAATCCCAAACGCGCCTGGATCTCGCTCCTTGGCAAGCCTTGCTGGAGAGCTCTTAAAATATAGGATTGTCTAAAGTTTCTGGGGGTTAGCTTTTTAATCTGAAGTTTTTCTTTATAAGCTTTTACTAAAAGCTCCACTCCACGAGAAGTGATGGGTCCCCCAAGAGAGCCGGATTTATTATGCCCTAAAAATACCCACGTGGGTGCCGCTCCTTTCTTGAGGCATAGGATTTCGGCAAGTAACCCTTGAGACAGGGGATGAATCCTTGTAGTTTTTCCGGGAGCTTTTCCGGGGGCTTTTCCGACAAACTCGATTCCTTCTGCAGAAAAATTTTCGAATTTAAGCTTTGAAATTTCGCTCACTAAACAACCTGTCTCTGCCAGAGTCCAAAAAAGGAGTCGATTTCTTTGCTCAATCTCAGTCTGGGCGGGCAAAGCCTTGATTTTTTCCAGCAAAACATCAGTAGAGGAAGTATGTGGGATTCTCTCAATTTTATGAGGAGTTGGAATTTTGAATCCAATATCGAGAGGGAACTTGTTTCGTTGTTTCAAGTACCTGAGTAATTTTCTAACAGTTAAAATTCTTCTTCTCTGGGTATTGGTTTTATGTCCTTTTTGCTTCAAGTAAGCTTGAAATAAATTCAAATCCTTGCTTGTTAAGCGTGTCAACAAAACCGCTTTTCGACCCAAGCCTTTTTCTAAAAAATTTTGAAAGATTTTAAGGTCCCCACGGTAGTTTTTGATCGTGTGAAGTGACTTTGAGGTCCCCTCCAAGTAGCCTGTAAAGCTTTTGAGCGCATAAGAAAAAGTCAATTTTTTTAAAGGCTTTCGTTGACATATGTCCATGACCCGAATACTACTAGCTAGGATTAATGAGTGTCAACAATACAGAAAAAGGGGAAATAGAATGAGAAATCAAAATTGGATTGCAATTGGAACATTATTGCTAACAGTCTTTGTAGGCAGCCTTTGTACTAAAAGCACATTGGCTAGTGATCAAAAAGAAACAAATACTATAGTCTTAGGAGAAGTTGGATCCATGACAGGGTCAGAGGCCACCTTTGGGACCTCTACACACAATGGCATCACGCTCGCCATTAGACAGATCAATAAAGCTGGAGGAGTGAAAGGGAAGACATTAAAAGTTTTATCTTTAGATGATCAAGGAAAGCCAGAAGAAGCCGCCATTGCGATTACAAAGCTGATCACACAAAATAAAGTGACCGCTGTTTTAGGAGAGGTCGCAAGTTCTCGAAGTCTAGCCATGGCTCCTATTGCGCAAAGTCACAAAGTGCCTATGCTCACTCCCTCTTCTACCAATCCTAAAGTCACAGAGCAGGGAGATTATATTTTTAGAGTTTGCTTTATAGATCCCTTTCAGGGACATGTGATGGCAAAATTTGCGCTAGATACTCTGAAAATTAAAAAAGTAGCGATCTTAAGAGACATCAAAAACGACTACAGCGTGGGACTTGCCAATTTCTTTGCTGAGACTTTCAAAAAAGGAGGAGGAGAAATTCTGGTCGATCAAAGTTATAGTGCAGGAGATATTGATTTCAAATCTCAACTCACTTCCATTCGTACAAAAAAACCAGAAGCTATTTTTGTCCCAGGCTATTACACAGAAGTAGGCCTCATCGCCCGGCAGTCTAAAGAATTAGGCATCAAAGTGCCACTCTTGGGTGGAGACGGTTGGGACTCCCCAAAACTAAAAGAAATCGGTGGCGTAGCAATAGAGAATTCTTATTTTTCAAACCACTACTCAGAAGAAGACCACTCCCCCCAAGTTGTAGAATTTATAAAAGATTACAAAGCAGCTTTTGGAGAGGTGCCAGATGGATTAGCAGCAATGGGATATGACGCTGCCAAGGTTTTAGGAAATGCAATGGAGCGGGCAAAAACTTTGAGTGGGAGTGACATCCGAGATGCTTTGGCTTCCACTAAGAACTACCCTGGAGTGACTGGAAAGATCACAATTGATAACAAAAGAAACGCGGTGAAATCAGCAGTGGTTTTGAAAGTCGCAAACAACGGCTTTCAGTATCAGACTACCATTAATCCATGACTGAATTTGCCCAACATCTGATCAATGGTTTATCCCTTGGGAGTATTTATGCTCTCATTGCTCTAGGGTACACCATGGTCTTTGGCATTCTGCAGCTCATTAATTTTGCCCATGGAGATATCTACATGCTAGGGGCTTTTATCGGCATGTATGTCTCGCGTTATTTTGGTTTAGACAAAAACCCGTCATTGGGCGCACTTGGAGTGGCTTTGTTTTTTGCAATGTTGGGGTGTGCCTTGGTGGGTTTTTGTATCGAAAAAATGGCCTATCGCCCTCTTCGAAAATCTCCACGGATCAATATATTGATCACCGCTGTGGGGGTTTCGCTTTTCTTAGAATTTTCGGGCCAGCTCCTTTTTGGAGCAGATCCGAAATTTTTCCCTCAAATTTACACACCCAGTGGGGATTGGTCCATTGGGGATCTAAAAATCAATCCCCTCCAAATGATTGTACTTGGGATTTCAATCGCTCTCATGCTTGTTTTGCGTTTTATTATTTTTAAAACTCGTTTAGGCCGTGCGATGCGTGCAGTGAGTTTTAACCATGATTATGCAAGCCTGATGGGTATTCACACAGATCGCGTTATTTCTTCGACTTTTATGCTAGGTTCTGCCTTGGCAGGAGCAGCTGGGGTATTAGTGGGTTTAGTCTATCCTAAGATCGAACCTCTCATGGGAGTGATGCCAGGGTTAAAAGCGTTTGTCTCAGCTGTTTTGGGTGGAATTGGAAATGTCACAGGAGCGGCCGTGGGCGCCCTCACTTTAGGTTTAGCAGAAGAATTTTTAGTCGGCTATTGGGCGCCCACTTACCGTGATGCGCTTGCATTTGGGATCCTCATTTTAATCTTACTTTTTAAACCCACCGGGCTTTTTGGAAAGGCTACACAAGAAAAGGTATAAGCGATGTTGAAGTGGATCATTGCAGTAGCGCTCTGTTGGGTTTTGCACTTTTTCGCAGTCGGTTCTTTGGATGCCTATTTCTTTATGATCATTATGTATGCTGGGATCAATATCATATTGAGTGTGAGTCTCAACTTGGTCAACGGCTTTACAGGTCAGTTCTCCATGGGCCATGCTGGTTTTATGTCAGTGGGAGGTTACCTCTCAGCCTATCTGACAACACAGTTCTTCGAGCAAAATCCCTCCATCCTAATGGAGTCTTGGATTGGAACGCTTGTATTTTTAGCAGCGTTATTTGTAGGAGGACTGGGAGCGAGTTTTACAGGTTATCTCGTAGGTCTCCCCTCTCTTAGGCTCAAAGGAGATTACCTCGCCATTGTCACTTTAGGATTTGGCGAAATCATTCGTGTTCTCATTTTAAATATTGACGCTGTTGGAGGAGCGCGTGGGCTCCCCAATATTCCCGCACTTTCGACCTTTGGGTGGGTTTACACCTTTGTTATTTTTACTATCTTTATAGTTTGGAGACTCATGCAGTCCGCCCACGGAAGAGCCTTTCTGTCCGTGCGAGAAGACGAGGTGGCTGCCGAAGCCATGGGCGTCAATACCACTCGTGCAAAAGTGAAAGCTTTTGTTATCGGAGCTTTTTTTGCGGGAATAGCGGGTGGGCTTTTTGCTCACTATTTGAGGTACTTAAACCCCCAGACTTTTGATTTTAACCGAAGTTTTGAAATTATCATTATGGTTGTATTGGGTGGGATGGGCAGCATCACCGGTTCGGTGGTCGCTGCGCTTTTTCTGACAGGTATTAGAGAAGCCTTGAGGGAGCTCCAAAACTTTACTCAAATTGATTTTAGAATGATCATTTATTCTCTCATGTTAATTGTGCTCATGCTCACTCGGCCCAATGGACTGTTTGGGACCAAAGAGATAGGTGATTTTTGGAAACGGTAGCTTTAAAAACAGAAAATCTGTCTATTCATTTTGGAGGCCTTAAGGCCGTATCTGAACTCAACCTCGAAATTCAAAAAGGCATGATTTTTGGATTGATCGGTCCCAATGGCGCTGGGAAGACTACCGTTTTTAATTTACTCACAGGGGTTTATCAACCCACCTCGGGAGAGATCCTGGCTTTCGAGAAAAGCATTGTAGGTTACAAGCCTTATGAAATTACAGCATTTGGACTGGCCAGAACTTTTCAAAATATCAGGTTGTTTAAAAACCTCAGTGTCTTAGACAATATTCGAGTGGCGCAAGACAATGATCCTAAATGGAAACAGCATGGACTTTGGAGTTCAGTTTACCGCAGTGACCCTATGTCTCAGGATGAAGAGAAAAAGACTCTCGAAGCCACAGAGCTTTTAGGACTTTTCCAACTTTCAAATCGAAAACATGAGATTGCTAAAAATCTTCCGTATGGAGATCAAAGGCGGCTTGAAATCGCGCGCGCAATGGCCACGGGCGCAAAAATCCTGCTTTTAGATGAGCCTGCTGCCGGAATGAACCATCAAGAAACCGACTCCCTCATGCAAACCATCAAGACTATTCGAGATCAGTTTTCGTTGACGATTTTTTTGATTGAACACCACATGCAGCTCGTGATGGGGATTTGTGAAAAAATTGCCGTTTTAGATTATGGAATAAAAATTGCCGAAGGCACTCCGGCGGAAGTTCAAAAAAACGAAGCTGTGATCGAAGCTTATTTAGGGAAAGCAGCGATAAAAAAAAAGGTTTTATGAATCAACTTTATGAATCAAAATAACAAAATAGCTTTGAGCGTCGAAAATATATCGGTTCTCTACGGTGCAATTCAGGCCCTCAAAGGAGTGAGTTTTGAAGTTCAAAAGTCTGAGATTTTGACTGTGATTGGAGCCAATGGAGCTGGAAAGTCCACTCTGCTTCGTGCGATTTCGAGACTTGTCCCATTGAGTGGCGGCGTGATTCGCTCGCATGGAGAAATTATTTCAAATTTAAAGCCTCATCAAATTGTAGAGAGGCGCATTTGTCAGGCTCCCGAAGGCAGAGGCATTTTCCTAAACTTGAGCGTCGAAGAAAATCTAGACCTCGGGGCATGGACTTTAAAAAACTCTCTCACTCTGGAGCAAGATTTAGAACAAGTGTTTGCCTATTTTCCACGTCTCAAAGAGAGGCGCAAACAAAATGCGGGCACACTCTCAGGCGGCGAACAACAGATGCTCGCCATTGGCAGAGCTCTGATGGGGCATCCTGAGGTTTTGTTGCTAGACGAACCCAGCCTTGGGTTAGCTCCACAGCTCATTGAAACCATTTTTGAAATTATTATCAAAATCAATCAATCTGGGAAAACAGTATTGTTAGTCGAACAAAATGCACTCCAAGCTCTCCAGATTGCACACCATGGGATTGTGCTAGAAACCGGAAGCGTTGTACTCAAGGGAAAAGCCGCTGAGCTTTTAGCTTCGGACGAAGTAAGAAAGGCTTACTTGGGGAGTTAGGTGGCGAATAAGATTAACTTATTATGTTGACCATGGTCGGAAAATAGCGTATAAATTCAGAGTATGGTCGGAGATAATATAATTGAAAGGCTCGTAAAACCTCTAAAAAATAAGAGTTTTTTTTTGTTTGGAGTCCGAGGAACCGGTAAAACCACTTATCTTGAAAGGGGGTTTACCTCAAAAAATTCAATTAGAATCGATCTGTTAGACCCTGTCAGACTTGATGAATTCAGTTTAGATCCAGCCCGTTTTCGTACTTTTGTTTTAAGTCCTGAACATAAAGGAAAATTGATTATTGTTGATGAGGTTCAACGACTTCCCAAGCTTTTAGATTATGTGCATCAATTGATTGAATCCCATCGCATTCAATTTGCCCTTACCGGCTCAAGTGCCAGGCGACTCAAACAAACAGGGGTGAACCTCCTTGCTGGCAGAGCAATTGTTTACGATCTCTTTCCATTTAATAGTTTTGAATTGGGGGCTTCTTTTGATTTGGATCGGTACTTACACCGAGGAGGGCTTCCTGAGAGTTATCTCGCAGCATCAGATGAGTATTCGACCGAATACCTTCGCTCTTATGGATTGACATACCTAGAGAAAGAAATTCAGCAGGAGCAGTGGGTTCGAAAATTAGATCCATTTAGAAAATTTCTTCAAATTGCATCTCAAATGAATGGCAAACCCATCAATCGATCATCGATTGCGAGGGATGTAGGTGTAGATGATATGACGGTTGAGTCCTATTTCCAAATTTTAGCAGATACTCTTATGGGAGTTTTTTTGCCAGCGTATCATCGATCCGTTCGTAAACAACAGCGCCAAGCCGCAAAATTTTATTTTATTGATCCAGGAATCAAACGCGCTTTAGATCGGACCCTGCGAGTTCCTTTGCTTTCACAAAGCTCTGATTTTGGACAAGCGTTTGAACATTGGGTTTTCTTGGAGCTTTACAAGCAGTCCTCTTACATGCGATTGGATTGGGAATTCCACTATATACGAACCAAGGATGATGCTGAGATTGATTTAGTGATTAAAAGACCTGGAGAAAGGCTTTTATTAATCGAAATAAAGTCAGCAACTAAAGTATTCGAAAAAGATGCCAAAACACTAGAAACCTTAGGACATGATCTAGAGAAACATTCTGAACGTATTTTGATTAGCCGCGATCCACTGACCCATCAATTCGGAAAAACACTTGGATTGTACTGGGAAACTGCATTTAAAAAGATTTTCTTTGGTTAGGGGACCTCACCCGGAGACCCGCTCAAAATGTTTTTTGTTGCGAGTGAGAAGAGTTCCATCGTGCTCTAGACAAATGCCGGCAATAAGAGAGTCTGCCATTCCGATTGTAGCATTCTTCTTTTCCAGCTCTCTTCGCACCTTCGCAGCACATTTAGCGCTCTCACTTTCTAAGGGTAGAATGTCAAATTAAAAATCCTACAGAACTGCTAGAAATGAGGTAGGATTAAACTCGAATGTATAAAACACTCTCAATGGGGCTCTTTCTTTTTTTCTCTGTGCTTTCGTTTGCTCAAACAGAAGAAAGCTCCGTCAATACAGACGAGCCGCTCTACCATCAAGTCAAGCCAACGTGGGGTCTAGAGCTTACAGGCTCATTGAGTGCCCTGGGGAGCAACCCCAATATTCCAAATCGAGGGGCATCCTCTGTCAAATCCATCTCTTTTCAGTTGGACTATCAGCCTACTTTCCTGCAAAAATATGGAGTGTTTGGACTCGGTCCTTCGTTTCAGCTCTATCCAGTCTCCCCTTATCAGGGATTTACTTCTAAAGCTTTGGGTGGAATTTGGTCTTTGGGTGGACAAGTTCACTACCAACTTCAGTTTTTTAAGGAACAGCCCCTTGTGCCTACCCTTGGGTATCTCATGGAGTACTGGAATTACAGGCTAGCAGATGGATCCAATGGAAAATTTTTTGCCAAAGGCCCCTCTCTTGGTCTCATGTTTTTACTCAATATTTTAGAGCCAGAATCAGCAGTAGAATTCTTTTTAAGCTGGGGGGTTTCTAGAAATTATCTCGTGGCCGAACTCCGATTTTTAAGTGGAAGCGACAGCACGGTCTCCTTTGCAGGGAATTCTCTTTTTTTCGGACTCCGATTCGAGTTTTGAGCTATATTCATAGCGCCTATGATTGAGTTTCAAAACCTCTCCAAAACATTCCGTGTGCACCAAAAAGAACCCGGTCTCAAAGGGTCTTTAAAATCCCTTTTTTTTAGAAATTGGATTGAAAAACAAGCTTTAAAAAAAGTGTCAGCACAAATTAAACCGGGCGAAATCGTAGGACTGGTAGGAGCCAATGGAGCCGGAAAAACAACACTTGTTAAGATCCTAGCCGGGATCATCCATCCCACCGAAGGCGAAATAAAAGTGCTAGGATTTACTCCCTGTGAACGTAAAAACGACTTCCGCAGGCAAGTCGCTCTCATCATGGGACAAAAAGCACAACTTTGGTGGGACTTGCCCGCTGGAGATTGTTTTTTGCTCCTCAGGGAAATTTACAAAATCCCGAAACCTAAATTTAAACAAACCCTAGATTACCTAGTCACTTCGCTCCAAGTTGGAAATGAACTCAAGGTTCAAATCCGCAGACTCAGCCTTGGGGAACGAATGAAAATGGAACTCATAGCTACTCTTTTACATGAGCCTAAAGTCGTTTTTTTAGACGAGCCTACAATAGGACTTGATTTGACAGCTCAAAATGCGATTCGTAAATTTCTTCTAGATTACCGAAAAGCCCACAAGCCTGTGATGGTTTTAACTTCTCACTACATGGAAGACATCGAGCGGCTTTGTCGAAGGATTATCATCATTAGAGAAGGTGCCTTTGTCTACGATGGAGCGCTCTCAAAAATCTTATCTGAACAAGTCGAGTACAAAATTTTGACAGCCACTCTCACACCCGATAGTGCACTTGATTTCAAGCCCGAGCAACTTTCGCCTCATCTGGGCGAAAGAGTGTTTTCGGATACTGGAGTGCTTAAAATTAAAGTCCCACGCAAAAAAGTCGCAGAAGTGGCCTCAGAAATTTTAAAACAGTTCTCCATTGCGGATCTCAATATCGAAGACGAAGACATTGGGGTCATCATTGAAAAACTCATACGGCGCGGAGTCTAAGATGTGGATGCTCCAAGTTTTTACACTCGAGCTCAGAAAGTTTTTTGCCTATCGATTTGATTTTTGGGCTGGTTTTTTTGCCAGTCTTTTTTCTTTTGGCACAGTTTCTTATTACCTATGGAAGTCTATTTACGAATATCAAAATGTTTCGGTGATTGGTGGATATAGTTTTTATGGAATGCTTTTTTATTATTTTTTAGCCCCATCCACTGAAAAATTTGTATATGGTTTAGAACATCATGGAGGGATGAGTATAGAAATTTATGACGGTAGCCTGAGCCGTTTTCTGATGTACCCTATTTCTTTTTTTATTTATAAATATATCACTAAGCTTGCTTTTAGCGTTATCTCTCTGGCACAATACCTCTTAGTACTTCTCGCTTATTTTATTCTTTTTCATGCACCTAATGAAATCGCACTCAGTCTGAGTGGCTTTGCTTTATCTATCTCTTTCAGCATTTTTGCTGGTTTTGTCTATTATACGATGATTTCAATTTTAGAGGTTTTTGCTTTCTGGTCTGACAGTATTTGGAGTCTCATGATCATGCTTAGATTTACCACCTCAATTTTAGGAGGAGCACTGATTCCACTTTCACTATTCCCAAAGGGGCTTGCCCACCTTGTGGAATATACCCCATTTCCTTATTTTATTTCACTTCCAGTCAAACTTGCAATGGGTCAAGCTTATTTGGCTGATTTTTTGGGCGGCATACTTTATTTAAGTTTTTGGGAGTGTATATTTTTAGGTCTTTTTTACGTGGTTTGGACAAAAGGGGTTCGGGAATATTCGGGAGTGGGGATCTAGAATGTTCAGATACTTGCGGCTTTTTTTATATTTTGTCCGATTTTCAATAAGCAAAGCTACAGAATTTAGGGTGGATTTTACTTTTCGTATTTTTATGGATTGTCTTTACTATGCCGTCAATATTGCCTTTTACAAAATACTCCTTTTGCACTTCCCACAAATCGCAGGGTGGAAAGAACCCCAAGTGATGATTTTTGTGGCTGGCTATTTATTTGTGGATGCTTTGCATATGACTTTGTTTTCGAACAACACTTGGTGGTTGCCCGTCTTTGTGAATCGAGGGGATCTCGATTACTATTTAGTAAGGCCCGTTTCTTCTTTGTTTTTTCTAAGTTTTAGAGATTTTGCAGCAAATTCTTTTATGAATCTCATTGTTTCCATTGGAATTTTACTTTGGGCTTTCTTGCACTATCCAGAAACACTTTCATTCACAAAATCTTTCATTTATTTTATTCTGCTTCTCAATGGCACCTTTCTCTACTACTCTGTAAGTCTAATTTTTATTTTATCGGTATTTTGGACCCACTCCACTACTGGGCTAAAAAATATTTTTCATTCTTTTACCAGGATTGCAGAAAGGCCGGACCCCATTTTTAGAGGTTGGGTGAGGCGAGTTTTTACCCTGGTGCTCCCCTTTTGTCTCATGAGCTCTTTTCCTGCTCGGTTTCTCTTTGAGACTCTAGACTGGAAAATCTTGGTACATATTGTTGGAGTGAGTTTATTTTTTGGTGGCTTAGTGCTTTTTATTTGGCGTCTGGGGCTGAGGTCTTACTCTTCGGCGTCTTCCTAAATCACTTGGCTTAACTACTGAGTCACAGTGATTTGAAGTTGATGACTCCAACTATTGAAATGGGTTTCATATAAAAATCGTAACTGTTCAGCCTCATTCTTCAGGCTCGGTGTAAAAACGGAGTCCCCTGACCACTTTCGGGTGGCCGCTGGGGTGGACTTATAAAAAAAGATATTTTCAGGCCTTACAAGTGTGTGAGTGTTTGCGCAGCATGAAAAGCTGGGAAAAAGTTTATAAATGTTTGCAAAAGTTTACAAAATGAAAAATTACTGTGTTTTTAAAATAAAATAATTAAATCATTGGATAAAAAAATAGGGTTGAAATAACATTGCCCATATCATATACAACATAGCCAAGACACGCGAATGAAAAAACAAGAAAAACAGACACATTTCTCTTTTTTTAAAAAAACCAGAAAAGAACACGGTGGAGAGGCGCATTCTAAAACACGTAAAAGAAAAGAAGCACGCCCGTTTGATCCTAATAAACAACTGCACATTACGATGCGATCGAGTGGAGCAGTGGGAAAGGGATCCATGCTTCATCCCTCACGTTCTCGTAT
>CAZBEI010000044.1:0-7792 GCA_964490895.1 uncultured Bdellovibrio sp.
TGCCATTCTTCTTCCACCACAGGAACTACAGAACCCACGCTTCTTACAGGAGAAGGCAATTAGTTTTTCAGTTTTGCAATCCTCGCATTTTAGTCTTAAGAATCCATAGGCCAGAATCCCACACCGCAGAAAGGCTTCGAACTCTTGGGTTACATGCTTGGGGAGGTGTTTTTCTTCTAACTCAGCTAACTGCTCAAAAGTCCTTAAATTGTTAGCAACAGCTTGATACAGAACTGTTTGCTCTGGATGTCTTGGCTTGTAGGTTCCTTGAAGCTCCGGAAAACTGAGTTGAGCAGCGGTTTGATTTTTTTGCATTGGATCTCTCGATCCAGTGCAGGAGGCGTGCCAGTTTTGGGTGGCAGATCAAACCTGGCTATACGGTCACCCCGTCCACCAAAGTGCGTGATTCTGACCACTGGAAGATTTTGTGTTTGTTAACCCCCTCTCTGCATTCCTGGGTGCAGTATGGATTTTTGTCATTTGTTAAATGATCATTCAGTTCTGCAAATTAGGCTAGCGAATGTTTTTTCTCTGTTTTTCCAGAGCTTTTTGAGAGCAATGAATCTGAGCTCAGACCAAACTCCTCGCTTGCTCCATATGTAAAGCTAATTAGTGGGTTGGCTAGAGGCAGCAGCTTGCGTACTCATTTGCTAACTCAAACCAAATAGAAGAGGTAATAAAATGGACGATCTAAAACGACAGAAAAGAAAATTAGGGTATGGTTTGGAAAAGCAAGCTCAAGACAATCCTACCGTAAATATAAACGACGTTGAGCCTGGTAAAGACGACCTCACAATTGATGACAAAATCTGTCAGATGCCAGCAGATCTAAAAGACCTACCTGAAATTAATTACAGTGATCCTGAAGTAAAAAAATGGATGGCAGAAGAAGAAGCCGAAAGAACAAAAAATATGGTCGGCCCACCTCAGAAGAAATTGAGGCTATTTATAAACGCCGCGAAGAACTCCAAAGAAAAGATCCAACCCTTAACTTTCAAGTTGCATTTGAGCGGGCCCACCATGAGATTTATATTCAGTCTTCAATAAAAAAATAAACTTGTTATAAAAATTTGAAACATAGTCATATTTCTGAGTAAGTTTTCAGGACTTCTGACCCTTCTTTGCTAGGACTTAATTGTCCAAGATGGCACGGGCCACCTGGAAATTGGCTGCATTGGTGCTGCAAAACTACCTCTAGTCCTTGTTGGAGCGGGACTGCCTCAGCTCGTTGGTCTTGCTGGGAAATTAAAATCATATGCAGAAAGACTTTTTGGTTTTCCTCTTGTTGGGCCTCTTAATAAACAAGATGCGATTGATGCTTTACAAGAACCAGTGAAGGAACAAGAAATGAGCTTCTCTGATGACGCCATTGAGGAAATCATAAATAAAACCCAAGGCTATCCCTACTTTATTCAGGAGTAGGGTTATCAGGCATGGAATGTTGCACCTATTCGAAACAGTTTGATTAAAAAAGGAATGATCTATAGTCCCGCACATGGAGATACGGAGTTCACTGTTCCCTTATTTGGTGAGTTTATGAAAAGAGTCATGTCTTAATCGTCGGCACTATCTGAGTCTGAGTCAGTGGGTTAGAGCAGGGATAAAGATTTTAGGAAAAGACATTTATTTTATATTTATATTATTTATAATACACCCAGCCAAGGGATAAGCCAAAGGCGAGGGCCTAAACATGCAATGCTTGCGCGCGGGGCGCCAAGCACGACGCCTAAAGCAGTGGGTTCTTTTTCTAAAAACTGCTTCAGAGCTCTATAGTCATAGGGTTTTGGCGCTTCGTGGGGAACATAGGTAAGAGCAATGCATCGCCCTTTTACTCTGATGATCCATGGAACAGCTCCTCCATTGCGGCTGCGATAAAATGACCAACTGGGATCATACCCAAGCACCTGGAGTTGACTTCGAAGCTGTTGGCTGATGAGGAGATGAAGTGCTGGCAATGAAAAATCAGAAATCGATTCCCATATTTCGCCAGCAATGTGATTTCTTAACCCACAATCTCTCCATTCTATGCGCAGTTTTCTAGAGGATTTTTTAGAGTGAATTTCGGGGGAAAATCTCTCAATCACGCAAAGGGCTTCCACGGCTTCTAAGAAAGGCTGAACCTGAGACAAGCGTAAGCCACCTTGTGTAGCCAAGTCTTGATAGCTGGGCTCACTTCCCTGGTAATGAGCCAAGGCCTTTAGAAATGCCTTTGATTGTTGCAATGCAATGACAGAAAGTTTTTTGTTCACTAAAGAAATGTCTCGAGTGAGCAACGTTTCTACATAAGAATCAAACCAAGCTCTTCGGCGTTCTGAATCTCTCGTAAAGCAAGGCACGGGAAGTCCCCCCGCCAAGCAATGCCTGAGGGCGTCATTTTGTGTCGGAAGGGTATTTTGGTGAAAGTGTTTTTCGAGAATAACACGATTCAGACCCTTGTCATCTTTGTGGGTTAACTTCGTGAGAGTAGACATAAACAATGAAGAGGGTTTGCGGTGGTGGATTTCTGCATAACAAAAAGGTAAAAGTTCTCGAATCAAAATACGGCCGGTGAGTGCTTCTCGAATATCTCGTTTGAGCGTAAAACGCACTGAGCCTGTTAGCAAAAACCGTCCTGCCGCCCGACGGACCCCAATTTTATCTTTTATTGCAGGGAAAATTTCAGGAACTTTTTGAGCCTCGTCAATGATCAGTAAATGAGTGCGTTCGCAAAACTGCAGTGGAGTTTGCCTAGCGCTCTCAGCGATACTGGCTTGATCAAAGGTTTCGTAGGTCCCCTTGAGCTGTGTCCCAATCTGCTGAGAAAGGGTTGTTTTCCCGGCTTGACGCATGCCAAAGACCGCAACGGCTGGAGACCACCGCAGATCTGCAAGAAGAATTTGATGCAGATATCGTTCTCTCGTGTGAGCCATCTCCAATATAAAGTACCAGACATTTTACATCTAGTAAAGCATAAAATGTCTGGTACTTTGTGTGAGAAAATAGCTCTAAAAAACCTTGACCCATTTGTCAGTGATCGGGCATTGAGCTCGTGTTGAATGACTAAGTTCTCCTCAAGATTGAGGTTTTGCCTCCCAGCATGGGATTGAACAAATAGAACTTTACGCCGCCTAGGAGTAAATAATGTTTATCCATTCTGGAGAATTTGAATTTCCATCAGATCTCGGACGCGGCCAACCCTCACCCACTTTGCCACTCGCTGCAACTCCACCTAGAGAAATTCAGATTTTTTCCCCGTCAGATGGGAGTAATGTTACTCTCAATATCTATGTGCCTATTCTCTAGAATCATTCCCCTTGCAAAAACTACGATCATCGTTTAAAACACAGGTTTAATGCAATGCATTATTTTGGTCTGGTATTTGGGCTTGAGGTCTTAATTATGGAAAAAATCTTAATGATTACAGTGCTTTTATCTCTAAGTTTTACTATTTTTTTGAGTCAATCCGCTCTCACTGATGAACCAACCCTTTATCTTGGGCATGGAGATTACGAACTGATTTTTCCTAACTCAAGCGACCCCAGTTTTAACCCAAAAGAACGTATTGAAAATCCGACCTCAAGAACATTAGAAAAAATCGCCATAAGAAATGCGCTCCAAGCAAGTATGTTCAGCTCTCTCAGCCCACTCAGGGGTCTTTTAAGTGGGATGTCAACTGAAAATAATAGCCTCTTTCAGAACCTCATTTCTGTCACCTCTCTGCTAAAAAATCAGCTGGGCCCTGAGCTGAAGAAAACCCTATCCACATTAACAGAAAAAAATATTCTTCCAATAAGCCTCTATGCATACATCATCCCAACCATCAACCCACCTGATCAGTATTATTCTGAAAATAAAATCGCCACAGAAGCTACTCATTCTGTTGAAATAATCAATGACTCTATCAACGAAAACTCTCCGGAAAAACTCAGACCCATCACCCAAGCAATTGCTGCACTTCAAAGAAAACAGCTCACCTCAAAACTTCTAGCTAATCTTTTAGGGTTGATCTTAAAAATAACTCTCGATGAAAAAGAGGTGAATCTAAGTTTAAAAATTTTATTAAGCCTCACGCCTGGAGCAATACCTCTTCCCAAGGACTCCGATAAAGTTTATATCAATCAGGTCTTTATCCCTAAAACAGAAGAACAAAGTCCAGTAGCACTGCTTTCACTCACTAATTGCCTCACCAATCCAGACGAAGACCTCAAGCTTCAAATTCACTTTGGTGAGTTTAATCAAATTGAAAATGAAGGTTTTAGTTTAAAGGAACCTTCCCAAATTCCTTTTACTCCTATTTTAAATGGAAACTATAAGTACAATGGAAAAGTTTTAAAATCTGTTATTTTAGATTTTCATTTTAATTCTGTAGAAATCACCCTAAATGAGAAAAAACCAGAAGAGATCTCAGTCACTGAGCTCAATATTCTCACTGTTCCTAAACTTAAACTAGGTAATATTCAACTTTCATCCCCTTTGGGATTAAATCTTCACATTGTCGAAACAGAGTTTTCTAAAGAAATCACTGGGAATTTACAGGACGAAACAAAGAAAATGAAACTACAGCTCTCATCTGATAAAGAAAAAATATTAGCTGATGTTCAGAGCCCAAAACACATGTTAGAAGCCATCACTTCCCTTTTTGGTTTAGGCTCAAAAGATAATGCAGAGGAGACTCACAAATGAAAAGAATATTTATTTTTTTAATACCCCTTGTTTTAAGTTCTGTTAGCCAAGCAGAAAACATAACTCAAAGGTTGGTGGACCGGAACGAATATGAAAACCTTGTTCAATCTCTCAAGCCTTATCTTTTTGACCCGAGCACTACTCACTCACTCCTTCTAGACTGGCTTTCAGAAAAAACAAATAGCAACTACGCTGGCAAATGTAAAAATGCTCTCGCCCCTCTCTTCCCAGCGGAAAAAATACTTGGCCCCCTTTGTTATTTTATTTACAATACTGACGAAAAAAAACTAACCGATCTTTTAAAATTAAATTTATTAAATCTAAGATTAGCTCTTCAAGAAATTACAGAAGACCCTAGATTTTCAGAAGTATTCCCACCCAACGATAAAGAATCCCACGCTCAAAAAGCAAAAAGGTATTTAGATTTTTTTAATACCAAAGACAAGGGCGTATCTAAGCCTGCTTTGGATAATGACATTGCACTCCTTAAATCTTGCCTAAAAAAACCCATGCAATTCAAAGGAGATTGGTCAACCTATGATGCCTTCCGTGACCCCAATCCAAAAGATTGCATAATGAATGGTTTACAAAACGCTAAACCTAGAATCATTAAACTCCTTCGAACCGTAAAAGACAAAACCACGGGCGAAGAGAAGAATTTACTGTTTACAATGCCTTATTTTAGCATGAATCTCACTGAGGAGTTCACCCACAGCCCGGGTTTTCTCATTTCTGCTACAGGCTGGATCAAAGGAAACCTTGCTCAGTACCTAAACATTAACGATGTTTCACAGGAACTCAAAAACGAACTCCACGGAAAAAATGAACTGGGACCCAAAAAATTTCTAATGCCAACTACCTACCCACTCACAGGAAGGGGCTCTTTAAAATCTTTCTTAAGTGAACTTCGTAAAAATTTAAAACCAAACTCTCCACTAGATATTTCTGGATTTTTCACAGAAAAAGAAGGTTTTTATCCAAGCTTTGATTCTCACCCCACCTGGTCACAGAAATACTTGAAAACTAAAAATGCTTCATTAGAAAATAATATTTTTTTAGAACTAGCCAAAGCCATCAATGAAGCAAAAGAATCCATCTTCATGGACATTTTTTTTCTTGGAGGAACCACGGGTGCTAGCCTTGCAAAACGTATAGTAGAAAGACTAGAATCAACGCCTGGTCTAAAAGCATTGATTTTAAGAGATAATCTCAATCATTATGGCCATAAAGCAGAGATGAGACCCGTTTACAACTTCCTCTTAGCCTATTCCATTTTGAGGCCTGAAAAATTGGTCATTGCAAGTGCGTACATACACGAGCACCCTAAAGCCCTTCCTAAGATTACATGGTCTGCCGTGAATAAAAAATTTTTGGTAGATAGTGGCCTACAAAACCACCTAGCCCTTTATGGAGAGGGGAAATCTGATCATAGCAAAACTACCGTCATTGATGGAAAATCTAAATACCCCATTGCATTTGTGGGATCTAAAAATCTCACAGACGCCTCTGGGCCTTTTTGTTACGATGAAGTGATCAAAGTCTCAGGCCCTGCAGCTGCGGTGATCTTAGATGATTATTACCCTGACATGTTTGCAGCCCTGCAATACGCAATGGCTAAAGAAGACAGCTTTGCGGATCTTGAGCTTTATCAGGAAATAAAGGAACCTCACTTTGTAAACTATCTTTCAAAAACAGGATGGTCAAAATCTCTGTATAAAGACAACCAGAGTCTTAATACTCAAATTGCAAATATTTTACTTCCCTTTGACTTGCTCGAAAGAGATGAAAATGGAAACGCAAACGCTCAAATCAATCTAGACATTACTGACCAAGGGACTGGTATCGTCAGAGCTGGAATGAACAACTGGGATTCTTCACGAACCAGTGCTGCCGATCAGGTTATCCAGGCCATTTATTTTGCAGAAAAAAATGTTTATATCAGTGATCAATTCTTATTTGACCGAAAAATTGTCGAAGCCCTTGAACATGTCATGAAAGTAAGAGGCGTTGAGGTTAAGGTCATTTTAGAGCCACTAAAGGAAGTAAAACCTATACCTGGAATGCCCAATCTCCTTTATTTAGACATCCTAACTCCTGAAGACCTGGCAAAAGCTACTGCCAACCCTGTTATTAAGTGGAAAATCACTCGTGGAGACGAAGTGATTAACCAAGAATACCATGGAAAAACAATTTCTATTGACGGAAAAGAAGTCATAGCTGGTTCTGCCAACAAGGATCAATCCACTATGTTTGGGTCGTTTAGAGAAGAGCAATTAGAAGTGATTGATCAAAGTGCTGCCAAAACCCATGACGATAATTTTTTGACAAAGTGGAATAGTAACGAAGAAACAAAAGCTTTCACACACTTTGATTTTGAAGTTCCAAAAATTAATGGAAACGTTGTTACAGGGCCTGATAAAAAACCACTCACTCCTACAGAGTTTATTCACATCCTTCGGGATACAATCTCACAGCTCTTCGATGCCAAAGACTACGGCACTGTTGGGGATGATGGAAACAAGTAGTAGGGTTTAGATTAGCTGAATAAGAATTTTCCTCTATTCAAAAAAATTCTTCCTGCCAAAGTGATTGAACAAACTCCTGATAAGGGAGAATTAAAATTCCATCTGATGTTAAACGACTTGTTTTCTCAAGTGACACAACAATGAGTTTTGGAACATGTGGGTGTTCTTTTTTAAGTTCCCTTAAACCTTTTAAATAATCTGAGCGGACGTTTTCTACTGCCTTTGCCTCAAAAACGACATCAAAATCATTGACTACAAAATCTACTTCTTTTCCAGAGTCTGCAAGTCTCCAATAAGATAGTTCTGCTTCCTTTTCTCGATAAATAATATAACTTTTTAACTCATGGAAAACCCAATTTTCAAATGCTTTTCCAATGATTTCAGATCCAGGCACAATCTCACCCCTTTTGGCTAGACAGTTGGGAATCATAACATCAAAGAAATAAAACTTTGGAGCATGGGTGGAGAATAGGAATTTTAAAACACATATTTTGCAGAACCCTCTGAGCTTTGGCTGGAATTTTTCGTTTTTTTAAATTTTCTTAATTAATTATGGTGACTGAAAATAAGACTCGAAGACTGGAATCTGGACACTTTTCCGGCTG
>CAZBEI010000045.1:0-9102 GCA_964490895.1 uncultured Bdellovibrio sp.
ATCCCCTGCTTGCGTCACAGGCAAAGTAAACTCTGCTAAAAACAGAATCAAACCCAACAGCATTATTTTTTTTACTATCATCACAAACGACCCCCTAATCTATAAATTTAAACTTAATCCTAATATATGACTATTTTAGTATAGTTAATTAGAATTTTCAAGTGTTCACTTTGAACAGTGTGTCCCCAAAACACATATAACCATATATTCCAAATAGTTATATAATAACTTGTAAAGTAATATAAAAATATGTAAACTGATGTAAAGGCACTGTTATGCAATGGATCTCACTCAAAAATGCTTGCGAATTACTCAAGGTCTCTCGACCCACCCTAAACCACTACCGGCAAACCTATCGATTAAGTGAGGCTAAATTCGGTGGGAAGATCTGCCTGTCCAAGATAGAAATAATTGAGAAAATTATCCTCCGTCATCATCAAATTCAGCACTATTTCTCTTTTACTGTTTTTTCTGAGTTCAACGTCAGACAGATTCAACCTTTTTTAGGTGTCTATGATTTACGAATGCTTAAAGGGATCGACGCTTATGGTGTCATGGCACTTCTTTGCTCAATCCATTCTTACCTGAAAGAAGAAGAAAAAAATAGTGTCTCGCTTCTCTTAGACGGATCTCCTTTGTGTCACTATTTAGAATCCATCGGATTTTTTACCGAAGTTGAGCGAGCACATAAAGATCGAGTGTTTTGCAACTATCCTGCGCTAAAGAAACACCCACAGAATAAGCCGAACATCATTTTACCACTGCATCTCATCGGTTACCGAGGAGCAGAAAAAAAAATAATTGACGAACTCTATAATCCACTTTTGAAACAAGGCTTTTCAGAAAATTATTGTGGGCATATTGGCTGGATCATGGGGGAGTTATGCGATAATGCTCACATGCATTCTGCTGGGCCGTGCACGCTCATCATCGAAGGCCTCGCAAGCTCGGCAGCCGCAAGATCGCTATGCATTGCAATGGGTGATACTGGAATAGGCATTCCTGCATCTCTCAAAAAAAATCCAAAATACTGCTTAATGAAAGACAGAATTTTGCTTCCACTCGCATTTCGATCAGAAGTCAGCCGAATGGAAGTAGAGCCTAAGCGAGGAAAAGGTTTAAGCGATGTGATTGCAATCAGCAAAGGCAATCAGTCTTGGCTTCGAGTGGAATCAGGAGACCAGGCTATGCGCTTTGATTTTAGGGATCACTCTGAAAAAATAGACTTTGTACCCCCGACTTCGCACGCCTTAGGCACACGCTTTTGTTTAGTTTTAAGTGATGGCGAATTTAAACCTGTTTCACGCATAGAAATCAATGAAATGTTGCGTATTTTTATAGAGGGAATATGAAAACTTTTGAAATGATAAAATTTGGAAGGACTTTAACTGACCGTGATTATGGCAAAAACATTGCAGCAACGCTATCCAAGGAAACATCCTTTCCCTTAGTTTTAGATTTTAAAGATGTGATGGCCCTTGGCTCCTCATGTGGAGACGAAATTTGCAACGCCATCGCTCCCAAACAGGGAAACCAAGTGAGTGTCATTAACGCCAACCAAGCAATCCAATCTTGTCTAAAACTGGTCGCAGAGGATTTAAAAATCACCCTACATTTTATGTAAACTCTATCCCCCCTGAAAAAGCTCCTCTATTGGAGTCTCAGTAAGTTTGGAGATTTCGAGAACCAAGGTTTGGATTTGCTTGTTATCTTGTGGCAAAGGCATTGAATTTTTTTCTAAAACCTCTACTTTTAAGTCTTTTAATGCCCCTGTTTTTTTCATTTCTCTCATCCGATTTCGGGCGCCTTCGATGGAATAGCGATCTCGATAGAGCAGATTTTTGATAAGCAAAACAGCTTGGATATGTTTACGGCGATAAACTCTTTGACCTGACACTGATTTTTCTGGGGAGATAAAGGAAAACTCTGTTTCCCAATACCTCAAAACATGAGGCTTCACTCCGGAAATTTTAGAAACATCTCCAATTCGATAATAAAGACGTTCTAGATTAATCTGCGTCTTCGTCACTGCCATGCCTTACAGAATCCGGTTGAATGGGTTTTCCCTCTAGCGAAGAGTTCACCTCGGAGCGCAGAATTTGCGAAGGACGAAAAGTAAGCACTTTTCGAGCCGAAATCTCAATACTCTGTCCGGTCTGGGGGTTTCTACCGACCCTCGCTTTTTTTTCTCTCACCACAAAATTTCCAAACCCTGAAATTTTAATTTTATGTGTTTGAGATAACGTCGATTTGACGGTATCGAAAACAAGCTCAACTAAATCTGCTGCTTCTTTTTTTGAAAACCCAACTTTCTCGTATAAGGTCTCTACAATATCTGCTTTTGTCATGGCCATAGTCACCACCCCCTTTATGAGCTTCGGAGCAGAGCTCCTAACTCTTTTTTCCAACTGTCTAAAATCTGAGAAGAAACAGCTTGGATCTCTTCTTCTCTTAAACTCCGCTTACTATCAAAAAAGATAACCCGAACTGCGACACTTGTCATCCCCTCTCCCACCTGGGCACCCTCATAAAGATCAAATATTTTCGCCTCTTTAGCCAATGGCTGACCCGCCTTTAGTGCAAGCCTCACAATGCGCTCTAAACCCATCTCTTTCTTGACGATGAGCGCAAAATCCCTCTCCATGGGTGGAAACTCTGGCCAGGGCTCATAGGACCTGGACTCGCCCAATGGACGAGAAAGTTTTAAGAGTGTTTCCAAATCTAACTCGGCCACCCAAATAGGAGCCCGAAATTTAAATTCTTTTTCAAGAGTAGGATGGAGCCGGCCTAAATAACCCAGTTTTTCTTCTCCCTTTCCCTCAGATTTTCGATGCTCCGCCAAAATTTCGACACTTTGACCGGGATGTAAAAAAACCTCTTGCCCGGGTTTAAAGCGAACCCCCTTGGTCTGTAAAGATTTTATAAGTAAATCTAAAACCGCTTTCGCATCCGAAAAATCGACTTCTTTTAGGTCTGCACGAAGACCCTCTGCATAGCGAGGTCCTGACAAAAGAAAAGCGACTTTCCACTTTTCGTCTACCGTGGTTTCAATTTCGCTCAAAGCTTGGACCTCATTTTGTGATGTTTTATGATGAAAAGTCGGCCGGATTTCGAATAGCCGAATCGCAAGGGGACTAGAACCAAAATGTCTCCTTTGATTGTCCAAAGCATTCTTAATGAGACCTGGGATCAAAGAAGGGGTGAGGCTACTCAGTTCCTCACTGATTGGATTTAAAAGATGGACTTGAGATGTAAATCCAATTTTTTTTAACCATGCAGGATTCACAAAAGCAAAATTGATCGTCTCATGCATACCTGCCCCGACTAGGACCTCTTTTAATAAAGTAAAATCTTGAAAATTCGAACTAGGAACACTACTCAATAAAGGCACCGAAGACGGAATTTTATCAAACCCAATCGAACGTGCGACTTCTTCTGCCAAATCCTCTTTGATGCAAAGATCCAATCGATGAGAAGGAGGAGTGACTACCCAAGTTTGTTTTTCTTTGTAAACTGGTTGCACTTGGCAACCCTGAGCTTTTAGGGCGTCCTCTATTTCTTGGACTTCGAATGGAGTGCCCAAAAAAGAATTAAAAAAGGTCGGGGTCACTTTTATTTTTTTTTCAGGGTACTCATTTTTGAGAGAGGAAAATCCTGACCCTACAATTCGGCCACCGGACAGATCTAAAATAACTTGTGCCAACCTCGAAATCGCTCTTGCAAGTCCCATGGGGTCGACCCCACGCTCAAAACGGTGAGAGGCCTCTGTGTGACGCTGGTATCTCAAGGCAGCTTGGCGCACTAAAACGGGCGAAAAGAGAGCACACTCTAAAAACACTTTCGTTGTGCTTACCTTAACTTCTGAGTTGCCTCCTCCCATCACTCCAGCCAAAGCAATGGCTCTTGGTGCTTTTTTTCCGTCTGCCCCACCGTCTGCAATGACCAGTTCTTTTCCTGTCAAAGTGACGGTTTGCCCATCTAAGAGTGGGAGCGACTCGCCCACATTCGAAAACCGAACATGGATCGAGTGATCTTGTAATTGATCGGCATCGTAGGCGTGCATGGGATGCCCAAATTCTAACATCACTAAGTTTGTGGCATCGACAATGGTATTGATCGATCGAAATCCAAGATTTTCAAGACGTTTGACGAGCCACGCAGGCGAAGGTTTAATCTCTACACCCTCTATATAACATCCAAAAAACTGGGGAGCGTCTTGCGTCTCTAAACTGATCACAAAGGGACTCCCCTTCCAATCCAAAATTTTTACTTGTGGCTCTTTGAGTGGTTTTTTTAAAGCAGCAGCCACTTCTCTTGCAATTCCAAAATGGCTCAGACAATCTCCACGATTGGCTGTCAGCTTAAAGGTCAAAAGAACATCCTCTAAACCTAAAATTTCTGCCAAAGGTTTTCCAACCGGCGTCTCAGTAGGCAATATTAAAATGCCCTCTGATTTTTCTTTGAGTTTAAGCTCTGTTTCAGAGCAAAGCATCCCATAGGAGAACACCCCTCTGATTTTGCTTTTTTCGATTTTTGAATTATTTGGCAAAATCGCTCCGACTTGAGCCAATGCAACTCTATCCCCCGCTTTCATATTTTGAGCGCCACAGACAATCTCTAAAGGCTCACCTTGCCCCACCGTCACTAAACAAAGACTCAATCGATCTGCTTGGGGATGTGCTTTTCGCTCCAAAATCTGAGCCGTGATGACTTTTTCGAATCCTCGCGCCTGATGATGGATCTCGTCTACCTCCAAGCCCCTTAAAGTCAGCTTCTCAGACAACTCCTCTGGGGGGATCTGACTCAAATCGACAAATTCTGAAAGCCAATTCCACGAAATTTTCACTGTTTTGCTACCTCAAAACTGACTTAAAAAACGAACGTCACCTTCAACCATTAATCTCAAATCAGGGATTTGATAAAGCAACATGGCTACTCTTTCAATCCCCAATCCAAAAGCAAATCCTGTGACTTCGTTTGGATCATAACCAGCCAGTTCGAAAAGTTTTGGGTGCACCATTCCTGCTCCTAAAATTTCTAACCAGCCCGAACCCCTACAAATTTTACAATTGGAGTCCTGTTTTTTTAGACACCTAAAGCAGCTCACGTCTACTTCGGCTCCAGGCTCGACAAAGGGAAAATAGCTGGGACGGAAACGAATTTTCGTGCCACCTCCAAATGTTTCTTTGGCAAAAAATTCGAGAGTGCCTTTGAGATCGCTCATCTTTACATTGCGATCTACCCATAATCCCTCGATTTGATGAAACATGGGCAAGTGAGTGGCATCGCTGTCACACCGAAACACGGCACCAGGGCACAAAATCCGCACCGGCCATTTCTGAGAGCGAAGAGCTCTCATCTGCACTGCTGAGGTATGAGTTCTGAGCACTACTCCGGGCCCCATAAAAAAAGTATCTTGCATGTCTCTTGCCGGATGATCTTTGGGTATGTTGACTGCTTCGAAATTCAAAAACTCAGTCTCCACCTCAGGACCTGTTGTGACGTCAAAACCCAAACGACTAAAAGTCCGGATCAGCTTTTGGGTCACTTGTGTCACCACATGCAAAGAGCCCAGGTGAGGCAAACGCGAAGGAAGAGCTGGGTCAATGCGCTCTTCTTTCAATTTTACAGCAAGCAAAACTTGCTCTAGCTCTGTTTTTTTAGTTTCTAGGCAAGCTTCTATTTTTTGTTTCCACTCATTGGCTTTTGCACCCATGAGCGGTCTTTCGGAGGTAGGCAAAGCCCCTAGGCCTTTTAAGACCTCGCTTAGGCTCCCTTTTTTACCTAAGTATTCGATGCGTATGTTTTCTAAATCCTCAAGGCGAGTCGCTCTCAAAACTGCGTCTATTGCGCTTTTCCCTAAGGTGTCTAATTTTGCGAGCACGCTTCTAGACTCACTCAATGAACCGGGGCTAAAGAGCGCACTTCGTTTACAATGGCAGAAAAAGCCGTGGGATCTGCAATCGCAATCTCAGAGAGCATTTTTCGATTGACTGCCACATTGGCTTTTTTGAGACATGAGATAAAACGGCTGTAACTCAAATCCAAACTTGCCGTTGCTGCTGAGAGCCTTTCAATCCAAAGCCCTCTAAAATCCCTCTTTTTTACTTTGCGATCTCGATAAGCATACTGTTGCGCACGATCCACTGCTTCGGAGGTACGCCTAAACTTATTTTTTAGGCCTAAAACATAGCCTTCGGCCATATCTAAAACTTTTTTATGTCGTCTTCGTCTTTTAAAACCACGTTTTGCGCGAGGCATAGAACTTCCTTCCGTTTATTTAGTAGACCCATAGGGCAAACACTCATACACATGCTTGAGGTCCCCCTTAGAAATACTGCCGCCCTTTCGGAGAGCTAGTTTTCGGGCAGCACTCTTATTTCCCAAACAGTGCCGCTTGCCCGCTCTCTTAAACTTAACTTTGCCCGTCGCTGTCAATTTAAAGCGCTTGGCAGCTGCTTTTTTTGTCTTCATCTTCATAGGCTTACCACTACTCTAAGTCTCCAGGATTAGCAAGGTAGATCTCCTGGGTTCTATCTTTGTGCAGTATACTGCACAAAAAGTGTTGTTTTTGTGCAGTGAGTATTGTATTCTTGTTTTAAGGATAGCCCTTGCCATGGATCGAAATAGTCTCACTGAAATTCTTCTAGAACAGCAAAAAGAAGCCAACACCCTCAGAAGTACTCTACAACTGGTAGAAAGAGAAAAATATCAGCAGGCTTTAAAACTTCTAAAAAATAACCTCATAAAAATAATCACAGGAGTTCGTCGCTCTGGAAAATCTGTTTTTTCTCTTTTGCTGACCAAAGGCATTCCATCGGCTTATATTAATTTTGATGATGAACGACTCATCAGCCTTAAAACAACCGACCTCAGTTTAATTTTAGAACTCTTGCAAGAGCTCCACCCACAGACGAAAACTTTTATTTTTGATGAGATTCAGAATGTAACAGGATGGGAACTTTTTGCAAATCGTCTCAAAAGACAAGGCTACAACCTGATTATCACTGGAAGCAATTCTAAACTTTTAAGTCACGAACTTGCCACACATTTGACAGGCAGACACCTCGGTATCGAATTATTTCCATTTTCTTGGAGAGAATACCTTCTTCTCAATGGACTCGGTGCTATCACTGAAAAAACTTTAGGCACTGAAAACAGAGCACAGATTTTTTCGCACCTTAAAACTTATTTTGAAAAAGGCGGATTCCCTGAAATTTATTTAGAAAATGTACCCCATGGGCAATATTTGAGAGAGCTTTTTGATAAAATTGTCTCCCGAGACATCGTGTTGAGGTATGGCATCCGCTACGGAAAAACTTTCAAAGAATTAGCTCTCTACGCGCTCACTCATTACTCAACCAAAGTCAGTTACCAAAATATCTGTGGCACTTTGCAAATGAAAAGCGTCCACACTGTAAAAAATTATTTCCAATATTTAGAGGAAGCTTATCTCTTATTTCAAGTCTATCCATACTCCCTGAGAATGAAGGAACAACTCAAACAACCTAAAAAAATTTACTCCATTGATTTAGGACTTTCTTCCGCTTTGTCTACCCGTCTCATCTCAGATTTAGGACTCAGACTAGAAAACCTAGTCTTTCTTGAGCTCAAAAGAAGAGGATACGAAATCTTTACTTGGACTGACCCAACTTACGAAGTAGATTTTCTAATCCGAGACGGTGGCGACGCCATCGCTCTGATTCAAGTTTGTTATGATTTAAGTGACATGAAAACGAAAAAACGAGAGGTCCATGCTCTTGTCCAAGCCTCTAAAAAAGTCAGGTGTGATCATTTATGGATCATCACCTGGGAACAAGAAACTGAAATCGAAGAAGACAGCAAAAAAATCCGGGTCTTCCCTGTCTGGAAGTGGCTGCTCCAAAAATGGGCCTGAGCTGGCCTAAAAGTCGAAAAAAGACAACACACTTGTCCACAATAAAAAATCTCAAAAAGCTACATTGCCGAGCAGCTTTGCATTTCTGCGAATCAAGTACAGCGGCTTTTAAATCCAAAAATTTTAAACAAAAATTTATAAAATAGCAGCACTTTTAGGGTTAGAATGAGAGTGGCAAATTAAAAAAGCTGCCTAAAGACCTAAGCATGAGGGATTGAGAGATATAGAAGTGTTGAAGCACTCTGCCTGTAAATTAAAAAGCTTTACTTTTGGCGCTTCAGTTACTTCGCCTGGAGAAGTTCTTTGGTTGGCAAAATGCAGGCCTCCTTTTATGATGTATAAAATGAAAAGAAAAAAAATATCTTTTAAAAACTTTGAGGATGCCCTCAAAACGTTAGAGGAAGCCCTAGAGCATCCGCCAAACTCAGAGTTAGAACGAGATGGGGTCATCCAGAGGTTCGAATACTCTTTCGAAATGGCATGGAAAGCTGTTCAAAAATTTCTGAAAGAACAGGGAAAACCAGAGGTCAGCGGGAGCCCTAAGCCTATCCTGAGAGACGCGTTAGAAGAGCATTTAATCTCCAATCTTGATCTTTGGTTTGATTTTTTGAAGGCAAGAAACAATAGCACTCACACTTATAATCAAATGGCTGCAGAAGATGTTTATCGCTTCGCTATTAGGTTTCCGGAGGTTGCTCGAGAGCTGTTAGCAAATTTGAACAAAAAAAGCCAAAATGGATAACATCCCAGGGCTCAATCCATCACAACTCAAAAAAGTACAAAAGATTTTGTCAGCACACTGCAAAGATCACAGAAACCCTGTTTTTGTCTTTGGTTCAAGAGTGGAAGGTCAGTTTCGCCCAAGTTCAGACTTGGACTTATATTTTACAAATACTCAGGAGCTTTTGCCCAGGTTTTGGGTTTTTTTAGAAGAAGCCTTTGAAAACTCGGATTTGCCATTTAAAGTAGACCTCATCGATGAGTGCAATCTCTCACCACAGATTAAAGCAAACGTCACCACCCTCAAAAAAATACAGATTTTTCCATTTAAAAGTGCGTAAACTCAAATTTTTTTGTATAAATTACCCTCATAGCAGTATTGTGAGTCCTTAGTGATTGCCTAAAACTTGGCCCTTGTAGAGAAGTTCTAGAAATTTATAGAATGGATAAATATTGAGCATACCTGTTTTAAGAGCCTCTTTTCC